>JAUMYH010000030.1 GCA_030528745.1 Bacteroidota bacterium | reverse complement strand
CTCTATAGAAAGAGAGAATAAGATTATAGTTGAAAAATCGAAATCTTATTTAGAGTCGCAATTGACCAAACTTAATGGTACAGATTCAAAAGTTGGAGCGTTAAAAAACGTTTTGTGGAACGAACCAGATTTTATCTCTAAAAACTCAATTAATCATGATGCGAATAATTTTACGGTTGCGTATCCGTTGAAAGATTCGGACACCCTTTTTTTAGGAAGGTTATTATTTAAGTCTGTTAATGGAGAAATAAAAGGAAAATATTTCGTGTTTGATTTTAGTAATACTGGTCAAAAAGATAATTACACAGACCTAAAGAAAATGAAAATGCACGATTTATTAAGAAAATATACGGGGCTTAATTTGAGTATTTATGGTTTGGAAAATAATTTATCATTACAATAACATATTAATGAAATGAATCTGATTTCAAATCCTCAAAACAACACAAATTATTGCAACATTTGTCATAGTGGATGGATTGAGCCAGTACAGATAAACTCGACTTATCCTACTAATCCCATTTATAGCGATCCTTTTCCTACTATGGGAGGTAGTGAATCAACTGTTTTCATAGATCAGTGGTTGAACAATCCAATTATCCTTGTGCCTTCTACTGTAGTAGAAGGACCAAAAGAACCAATTAATGATGTTCAAAAATTTTTAGAATGTCTGAATATGAGTCAAGGAGCTAAACTGACAATATATGTAGAACAACCTAAACCAAATACTAGTGATGTTGTCAATATGATTGGAGGGGTTGGTCATACCTTTATGTCGATTCAGCAGAACAATCAAATTAAGGTTTTGGGCTTTTATCCTCAATCTAATTCGACCTCGCCTATTAAACCTTCTTCAGAAGGTAGTTATGGTGATGATTCCAACCATGTTTATCATACCAGTGTTTCTGTAAATATTACTTCTACACAATTGCAGAATATTATTAATTATATATGTAATAATACATCAACATATAATTTAAATTCGTACAATTGCACAGATTTTGCTATAGTTGTGAGCAACTTAGCGGGTCTTAACTTGCCAGATTCATATGGTTCGTGGTTAGGGGGAGGAGGCTCTAACCCAGGTGTTTTAGGTCAATATATAAGAGGACTTCAAGGCAGTGTACAGTCTAATACAAATTTATATGCTCCACAATCAACTAAATGTAATTAAATTATGAAAAAAGTGTTATTTATATTTATCCTGTTTGTCTCTACTATGGGTATAGCACAGGTTGATAGTAAGGTAGAGCAATTTGCCAAAGAGATACTGCTTGGAGGGAATGTAACCAAAGAAAAGTATATGCAATATATTAAATATTATAATAATTATGAGATAGGTAGTATAGAGTTTGAGGAATATTTTGGAATGATTAAATATTATATAGAAGCGATTTTTACTGAATATATAGACGGAAACGAAGTTTGTTTTAAAGATGTAACCTCAAATCTATCGTCAATCCTCGAAAGGGAATTTTTTTTAAGAGGTAGAGAGGCAGATATTAGTAAGATGATAGCGGTATTTAAGGAAGATAAATTTTTAACCCTAATAATATTAGACCATAAAGGCGATATTATTTCGTGTTTTAGTGGTTTGAGTAAAGGAGGTGCGTATAATCCTTGGTATTTAGATGAAGAGATAAAGTGAGGAAAGCTATAAAAATTATGAAAAAAGTGTTATTTATATTTATCCTGTTTGTCTCTACTATGGGTATAGCACAGGTTGATAGTAAGGTAGAGCAATTTGCCAAAGAGATACTGCTTGGAGGGAATGTAACCAAAGAAAAGTATATGCAATATATTAAATATTATAATAATTATGAGGTAGGAAGTCCAGAGTTTGAGGAATATTTTGAAATGATTAAATATTATATAGAAATACGTTTTATCCAGAATATAGTTGAAAAAGAATTTCATTTTAAAGATGTAACCTCGAGTCTGTCATCGATTAGTAAATTCGATTTTTCTCTCAGAGGTAGAGAGGCAGATATTAGTAAAATGATAGCGGTATTTATGGAAGACGAATTTGTAACTCTAATAATATTAGACCATAAGGGCGATATTATTTCGTATTTTAGTGGTCTGATTAAAGCAAGAACGTATGAAGTTTGGTATTTAGATGAAGAGATAAAGTGAGGAAAGCTATAAAAATTATGAAAAAAGTGTTATTTATATTTATCCTGTTTGTCTCTACTATGGGTATAGCACAGGTTGATAGTAAGGTAGAGCAATTTGCCAAAGAGATACTGCTTGGAGGGAATGTAACCAAAGAAAAGTATATGCAATATATTAAATATTATAATAATTATGAGGTAGGAAGTCCAGAGTTTGAGGAATATTTTGAAATGATTAAATATTATATAGAAATACGTTTTATCCAGAATATAGTTGAAAAAGAATTTCATTTTAAAGATGTAACCTCGAGTCTGTCATCGATTAGTAAATTCGATTTTTCTCTCAGAGGTAGAGAGGCAGATATTAGTAAAATGATAGCGGTATTTATGGAAGACGAATTTGTAACTCTAATAATATTAGACCATAAGGGCGATATTATTTCGTATTTTAGTGGTCTGATTAAAGCAAGAACGTATGAAGTTTGGTATTTAGATGAAGAGATAGAGTAAGGGAAATATCAGGAGTTCATCTGATATTGGTTTAGCCATGCAATTCAATGTAAATTCGAGCCGAAACCCCAATTGCAATATGTCATTTGGGGTTTTTCGTTGGAAGATTTTGTCAAAAATAGGAATAATACAGAAGTATGTTATTTATAATCATTCAGAATAACGTAAATTTTAAGGTCAGAGGTGTTTTTACTTGTAGAAAATCTTTACTTTTGTGGGTTAATAGAGGACATATATTAATAGTATTGTTTTACAATGGAAAAAGTATCAATAAAACAACAAATCAATATGAGCGATGAACTGATGGCTCGTATCAATGAATTGCTATCGCATTATCCGTCAGACAAAAAAAAATCGGCATTATTGCCCATTTTACACGCTGTACAAGATGCTCATGATCATTGGTTGAGTGTTGAACTTATGGATAAAGTAGCCGAAATTTTGGAAATAAAACCTATTGAGGTGTACGAGGTGGTTACTTTCTATACGATGTATAACCAAAAACCCAGAGGAAAATACGCTTTCGAGTTTTGTAGAACATCATGTTGTATGCTCAGAGGTGCTGAAGATATGATGGAATATACTTGTAATAAGTTGGGCGTGAGGGAAGGCGAAGTAACCTCTGACGGTATGTTTTCGGTTCATGGGGTAGAATGTTTAGGGGCTTGTGGTTACGCTCCAATGCTCCAATTGGGCGATTTTAACCACGAAAAGTTAGACAAACAAAAAATTGATCAGCTAATAGAAGATTGTAGAGCAGGTAAAATAAAACTAGTGTAAAAGCTATTGTTATGGCAAGAAAAATATTATTAGAAAAGATAGGTATTGAGGGAATTAAATCTTATGAAGTATATCGCAAAAATGGCGGTTATGCTTCGGTAGAGAAAGCCCTAAAAATGACTCCAGACGAAATAGTAGAAGAGGTAAAGAAATCTGGTATGAGAGGACGCGGAGGAGCTGGGTTTCCGATGGGTATGAAATGGAGTTTTATCGATAAAAAATCAGGTAAACCACGCCACTTGGTGTGCAATGCTGACGAGTCAGAGCCAGGTACTTTTAAGGATAGGTATCTGATGGAGCATATTCCGCACTTACTAATCGAGGGGATGATAGCCTCTAGTTATGCTCTTGAGGCAAATCTGTCGTATATTTACATCAGAGGTGAGTATATGTGGATTTTTAAAATATTAGAAAAAGCCATCAAAGAAGCCTACGCTAATGGGTGGCTGGGCAAAAATATAAAAGGCTCGGGCTATGATTTGGATTTGTATGTGCATTGTGGAGCAGGGGCTTATGTGTGCGGTGAAGAAACGGCACTTATAGAATCGCTTGAGGGTAAAAGAGGGAATCCTCGTATGAAGCCACCTTTCCCTGCGGTGAGCGGACTCTGGGCAGAGCCTACAGTGGTTAATAATGTGGAGTCTATATCGAATGTGCCTTGGATTATATTAAATTCGGGCGATGAATACGCTAAGATAGGTATAGGACGATCTACAGGTACAAAACTTATATCGGCTTCAGGGCATTGTCGCAAACCAGGGGTGTATGAAATTGAGTTAGGCTTGTCGGTTGATGAGTTTATGAATTCAGACGAGTATCTAGGAGGTATGATGAACGACCGACCTCTAAAAGCCCTGGTACCAGGTGGGTCTTCAGTACCAATTTTGCCAGAACACCTCATATTCAAAACTACCAACGGAGAAGATAGATTGATGACCTACGAATCTCTTTCGGACGGAGGTTTTGCAACAGGTTCGATGTTGGGGTCAGGAGGGTTTATCGTATATAACGATACGGCTTGTATCGTGCGTAATACTTGGAACTTTTCGAGATTTTACCACCACGAAAGTTGTGGGCAATGTTCGCCGTGTAGGGAAGGTACAGGTTGGTTGGAAAAAGTGTTGCATCGTATAGAAACAGGACACGGAAGAGAAGAAGATATAGAGCTGTTGTGGAGTATTCAATCGAAGATAGAAGGAAACACCATTTGTCCTCTTGGAGATGCGGCTTCGTGGCCAGTGGCAGCGGCAATTCGTCATTTTAGAGAAGAATTTGAATATCACGTGCGTTTTCCTGAAAAAATCAAAGACAGAAACCATTTTGTCGATGCTCCGATGGCTCAGGTAAGGCATCTTTTGTAGAAAAATATCTTCGAAATAGATACGATTGAGCATTTTTTGAAAAAAATATTGTAGAATTATTAAAAATAAGGGGGATAAGTTTTTTTTAATCTTAGAATAAAGTAATTTTGAACCCAAACTTTCAAACATTAGATAAGATGAGAGTAACAATAGATGGTCAGACCATAGAGGTAGCTCCTGGGACTACCATTTTACAGGCTGCAAGAATGATGGGTGGCGAATCTGTGCCTCCTGCTATGTGCTACTATTCAAAGCTCGAAAATACAGGCGGAAACTGTAGAGCTTGTTTGGTAGAAGTGTCAAAAGGAAGCGAGGCCGACCCTAGACCTATGCCTAAATTGGTGCCTTCGTGCAAAACCAATGTGATGGACGGTATGGAGGTAAAGAGTATTACTTCCGAAAAGGCTATGGATACGCGTAAGGCGGTTACAGAATTTTTGTTGATAAATCACCCGCTGGATTGTCCAGTGTGTGATCAGGCAGGAGAGTGTGATTTGCAAAACTTGGCATTCAAACACGGCGTATCGCAAAAGCGTTTTATAGAAGAGAAACGTACTTTTGAACCAGAAAATATAGGCGATAATATTCAACTGCACATGAATCGTTGTATACTGTGTTACAGATGTGTCAAAACAGCCGACCAAATTACAAACGGACGTGTACACGGAGTGTTGAACAGAGGTGATCACGCTCAAATTTCGACCTATATATCAGCGGCTATTGACAACGAATTTTCGGGTAATCTCATAGATGTATGCCCTGTAGGAGCATTGACAGACAAGACTTTCCGTTTCAAATCAAGGGTATGGTTCAACAAACCTTTTGATGCACACCGAGATTGTGATAAGTGTTGTGGAAAAACGACTTTATGGATGTTCGGTAATGAAATTCAGCGTGTTACAGCACGTAAAGACCAATATCATGAGGTTGAAGAATTTATCTGTAACGAGTGTAGATTTGAACACAAAAACGTAGAGGATTGGGTAATCGAAGGCCCTAGAAAATTTGAAAAATGGTCGGTGATTAATCAGAATAACTATACTCGAAAGATGAAGGAGGTGAATATTGATACTGAGGCTCAGATATTAAAAGGTAGAGAGCAGGATCGTAAAAAAATTAGTATGGTTGGAATTCCTTACAAACAAGGAGAACAAAAATAATAATATATGAGCGAGACTTTTATTTTAGATAAAACGATAGTTATCATTGCAGTATTTGCAATAACGATGCTTATGGCTATGTATGCTACTCTTGCAGAGCGTAAGATAGCGGCTTGGTTTCAAGATAGGGTGGGACCTAACAGAGCTGGTAAGGGAGGGGTACTTCAGCCCCTTGCAGATGGGCTTAAACTTTTTTCAAAAGAAGAGTTTATTCCCAATACGCCTAATAAATTTTTGTTTATATTAGGACCTGCTATTTCGATGACAGTAGCTTTGGTTACCAGTGCAGTAGTGCCATGGGGCGATAAATTTGTAATTGGAGGAAGAGAAATTATTCTACAAGCAACAGATATTGATGTGTCGTTGTTGTTTATATTCGGAATTTTATCAGTGGCTGTTTACGGAATTATTATCGGAGGATGGGCATCGAACAACAAATATTCGTTGATGGGAGCTATGCGTGCTGGTTCGCAAATGATTTCGTACGAATTGGCAATGGGGCTTTCGATTATATCTGTGATTATGATGTCGGGAACTTTGAGTTTGAAGGAAATAGCTATTCAACAACCAGGTATGCACTGGAATATATTTTATCAGCCTTTGGCTTTTATTATATTTTTGGTGTGTGCTTTTGCCGAAACCAACAGGGCTCCGTTTGATATGGCAGAGGGCGAACACGAATTGGTAGGAGGGTATACTCTAGAGTATTCATCTATGAAAATGGGTCTGTATTTGTTTGCAGAATATGCTGCTATGTTTGTATCGTCAGCTATATTGGCGGTGATGTTTTTGGGAGCGTATAATTACCCAGGTATGCAGTGGGCAATAGAAAATTGGGGTGTTAATGTGGCTAACATTATTGGTGTGTTGGCAATGTTTGCCAAAGTGTTGTTCTTTATCTTTGTGTTTATGTGGGTGCGTTGGACAATACCAAGATTTAGATATGACCAAATTATGGATTTGGGTTGGAAAGCCTTGATTCCTCTTTCGATAGCAAATATTATATTAACAGCTATTGTGATGCTCATTTTTAAGTAATAAAAATAGTAGTAATTGATTAAAAAATAAATCATGTCTATACAAAATATATCCTTATCGGGCAAAAAGGTACAAGTTACCGAAAATAAGATGACCTTTGTAGAGCGTCTGTATCTAGTAAATATTGTAAAGGGTATGATGGTAACGTTCAAACATTTGTTTAAGCGTCCTGCTACAGTAAAGTATCCTAACGAAAAACGTACGTTCAGCCCTGTGTACAGAGGTAGACACATGCTAATGCGTGATGAACAGGGTAGAGAGCGTTGTACAGCTTGTGGATTGTGTGCACTTTCATGTCCTGCTGAAGCAATTTCGATGAAGGCTGCTGAACGCAAACCTGAAGAGAAGCATCTTTATAGAGAAGAAAAATATGCCGAAATCTACGAGATTAATATGTTGCGTTGTATCTTCTGTGGATTGTGCGAAGAGGCTTGTCCTAAACAAGCTATTTATCTGACCAAATCCAAAACTTTAGTTTTTTCGGATACAGATCGTACCGATTTTATATACGGAAAAGATAAGTTGGTGATGCCTCTAGAACAAGCAATTAACAATACTAAATTAGCAAACTGATGATGTTAGAATTATTTTATATACTTTCGGCTATTACTTTAGGTACTGCTTTTATGACAATTGTGAGCAAGAACCCTATTCATAGTGCTATTTATTTGGTAATTTGTTTCTTCTCCATAGCAGGGCATTATGCCATGTTTAATGCACAATTCTTGGCAATGGTACACCTTATAGTATATTCAGGAGCTATTATGATTCTGATGTTATTTACTATTATGATGATGAACTTTAATGAACACAAGATTAGAAAGAAAAACATCGTAGTATTTGCTGGAGTGTTGTCCTTGTGTTTGGTGGCTTATGTGCTTTTGGCAACTTTCCTAAAGGCTCAGCCTGTTATAGAACAATATTATGTGTCAGGTCAGGATTACCAGTCAATTAAGGTACTAGGTAAAGTGCTTTTGGACGATTATGTGATTCCGTTTGAAATGGCAGCAATGTTGTTGTTGGTGTCAATGGTAGGAGCGGTGTTGCTTTCTAAAAAAGAAAAAAAGGTAAAATCAGCGGAATAATTTAGATAAAGAGATATTAAAATGTTGCAGAATATTTTACAAGAAATAGGAATAGAGAACTACATATACTTATGTACAATTTTGTTTTGTATAGGTATTTTTGGAGTGCTTTATAGACGTAATGCCATAGTGCTTTTTATGTCTGTGGAAATTATGTTGAATGCGGTAAACCTTCTGTTGGTGGCTTTTTCGACTATGTACCAAGATGCCGACGGTCAAGTATTTGTGTTTTTTACAATGACAGTGGCTGCGGCAGAGGTGGCTATCGGATTGGCAATACTGGTAGCAATTTATCGAAATATTAAGTCGATAGATATTGATGAATTAAGAAACTTAAAAGGATAACTATAAATGGATACAAGTTTACTACTATTATTGTTACTTTCGCCCTTTGTAGGATTTTTGTTAAACGTTTTCTTTGGAAAACAGTTGGGCAAAAATGTATCGGGGTATTTGGGTACAGCTACAATCATTATTTCGTTTGTAGTTACCTTGATTTTATTTAATAAGGTATCACAAACCAACGAACCTATTGTAGTGTCATTATTTGATTGGTTGGAACTCTCTAATTTTAAGGTCGAATTTGCCTTTTTGTTAGACAGACTATCGGTGTTGTGGTTGTTGTTTGTTACTGGTATAGGGTCGTTGATTCATTTGTATTCCATAAGTTATATGCACGAAGATGAGAATATATACAAGTTTTTCTCATATCTGAATCTGTTCGTGTTTTTTATGATAACACTTGTTACAGGAAGCAATTTGTTGATGATGTTCATTGGTTGGGAAGGCGTAGGACTTTGTTCGTATCTGCTCATAGGATTTTGGTATCAGAATCAGAATTATAATGATGCTGCCAAGAAGGCATTCATTATGAATCGCATCGGTGATTTAGGTTTTCTGGCAGGAATTTTCCTTATAGGATATTTATTTGATTCGTTGGATTTTCTTACAATCAAACAGGCTATACAACAAGGCAATTACGTAGATTTGGGTATACTTAGTTTTGCTACATTAGCCCTTTTTGTAGGAGCTACTGGTAAGTCGGCTCAGTTGCCGCTTTACACATGGTTGCCCGATGCCATGGCAGGGCCTACACCAGTATCGGCACTTATCCACGCAGCAACGATGGTTACAGCAGGGATATTTATGATTACTCGATTAAATTTTCTGTTCGACCTTACTCCTGTTGTACTTCAGGTTATAGCAGTGGTAGGGGCTTTAACGGCTTTACTGGCAGCATTCATAGCTCTTGTACAAAACGACATCAAAAAGGTGTTGGCATATTCAACTGTTTCGCAATTGGGATTGATGTTTTTGGCTTTAGGGCTTGGAGCTTACGAGGTAGCCGTGTTCCACGTAATAACTCACGCGTTCTTTAAGGCGTGTTTGTTCTTAGGCTCGGGTTCGGTAATTCATGCTATGGGAGGCGAACAGGATATGCGTAATATGGGAGGATTGAAAGGCGTGATGAAAATTACCTATATCACATTTTTGATTTCAACATTAGCCATTTCAGGTATTCCTCCTTTTTCGGGGTTCTTTTCAAAAGATGAAATTTTGTTAGTAGCTTTCCACGAAAATAAATTTTTATGGATAATAGCATCGTTAGCCTCTATAATGACGGCATTCTATATGTTCAGATTGTTGTATCTTACATTCTTTAATAAATTCAGAGGTACAGAACAACAGAAGGCTCATTTGCACGAGTCGCCAAGTTTGATTACTACGCCACTTGTTATTTTGGCAATTTTGGCGGCTGTTGGCGGTTTGGTTAGTCTGCCAGGTAATAGTTGGTTGAATCATTATTTAGAGCCTATTTTTATTGGAGCAAGACCGCATCATCATCTGGACGGTACAGCTTATGCACTTATGGGAGTGGCGGTGATAGGAGCTTTGATAGGTATTGGTATAGCTTATTCGAATTATATCAAGAAGCATCAGTTGCCTCAGGCCGATGGAGAGGCTGTTGGTTTTGCTAAAGTATTACAGAACAAGTTTTATATAGATGAAATTTATACTGCCTTGATTGTAAAGCCAATATATTGGTTGGGCGATGTGTTTAAGTCTATAGTAGAGGTAATTATAGCTTCGTTAGTCTTTGGATTGGGCAAACTGGTAGGTTTGGTATCGGAGCAAGGAAAACAACTTCACAATGGAAGTATAGGTTTTTACTTATTTATCTTTGTTTTGGGCTTTAGTACAATTGTTTATTATTTATTTATAGCTTAACACCATGAATATTTCTATATTACTTATAATATTATTAATAGGAACTTTCGCTACGTATTTTTCTTCAGAAAAAATGGCTCGTACAGTAGCCCTATTTACCTCGTTGATTGTGTTTTTGGCAACAGGTTGGTTGATTTGTCAGTATCAGGACGGAACGGATATTAGCCTAGCGGTTAATTGGATATCAAATCCCAATATAACCTTTGCCCTTAAGGCAGATGGATTGTCTTTAGCACTGACACTATTGACTTCGTCGGTGATTCCGTTAGTGATTTATTCTTCGTTTGGAAATAATTTTGCAAACCAACGTAGTTTGTATGCTCTTGTTTTGTTTATGGCGTTTGCTATGACAGGGACATTCTTGGCTTCAGATGGTTTCTTGTATTATATCTTCTGGGAATTAGCACTTATTCCAATATACTTCATAGGCTTGTTGTGGGGTAATGATGAAATCAAGCTACGCAAAAAGGTTATGGTACGATTCTTTATCTATACTTTTGCAGGTTCATTATTTATGTTAGTAGCCTTTGTGTATCTTTATCAAAAGGCAGGAAGTTTCCTATTGGAAGATTTGTACGCCCTACGATTATCATCAGAAGAACAATTTTGGATTTTTATAGCGTTCTTTTTGGCGTATGCCATTAAGATTCCGATTGTGCCTTTTCATTCTTGGCAAGCAGAAACCTACCGAACCAACCCTGCTTTAGGAACCATGTTGTTGTCGGGGGTGATGCTCAAAATGGCGTTGTTTAGTGTGATTCGTTGGCAAATACCACTAGCTCCTCAAATGGCTCAAGAATATCAATACTTCTTTATTGTTTTGAGTGTTATAGGAGTAATCTATGGCTCAATATTAGCATTACGTCAAGACAACTTGAAAGTGCTATTGGCTTATTCGTCTTTGGCTCACGTTGGACTTATAGCTGCAGGAGCTTACACTCTTACGTTAGACGGATTCAGAGGAGCGGTATTACAGATGTTGGCTCACGGATATGTGATTGTAGGATTGTTTTTTATAGCGGATATCATTGAACGCAGGTATCAGACACAGAAAATCTCAGAAATGGGAGGTATTCGTTCACAGGCAGTTTGTTTCTCGTCTATATTTATTATCTTAACCGTTTCATCGGTAGGGCTACCAGGAACGTTCAATTTTGTGGGCGAGTTTACATTGTTGTACAGCTTATCGCAGATAAACATTTGGATTGCTATAGTGGCAGGAACTACAATTATTCTGGGGGCTTTCTATATGCTCAGAATGTTCCAAAAAGCCATGTTAGGAACTACCAATTCTAGAACTTTTATGGATATTAATCTGCAACAAAAAGTAGTTTTATTACTTATTGTGGGAGTTTTGATATTTTTTGGTGTTTATCCAAAACCATTGAATGATTTGATTGTGCCTACACTTGAAGAAATTTTAAAACATATTAACTAACTTAAAGTAACTTTTAGATAAATATGAATACACTTATAGCCACTGGTGCACTCGGAGTATTGGTTTTGTTACTTGAAATATTCGGAGCTCGTAAAACAATAATACCTATAACTATAGTTGGGCTATTAGTTATATTAGGAATCTCGTTGGGCGGACTTTGCACAGAGTCAGGACCAGCTTCGTTCTTTAACAATACCATAGTTGAAGATAATTATTCCATAGGTTTTTCATCGCTATTTATACTGCTTACGGTGTTCATAGTGCTGATGAGTGCGGATTTTTATGTGAAAGAACCTCGTAAATTATCCGATTATATCACCGTGAAAATAATCTTGCTTTTTGGTGCTATTGCAATGGTGTCATTTGGCAATTTGGCAACTTATTTTGTAGGAATCGAAATTCTGTCAATATCCTTGTATGTTTTGGCTTCGAGCCGACCTACAGATGTAAAAAGTAACGAGGCTGGAATGAAATACTTTTTGATGGGAGCTTTTGCTTCAGGATTCTTGTTGTTTGGTATAGCCTTGATTTATGGAGCTACAGGAAGTTTTAATACACAGGTTATTAGAGAACAATTGGCAATGGCCAATATACCAAGTTGGTTCTATATCGGTATGACTATGATTTGTATAGTGATGTTTTTCAAAATGGCGTTAGCACCTTTCCATCTATGGGCTCCTGATGTTTATCAAGGTTCACCAGCACTGGTAACAGCTTTGATGAGTACTTTGGCAAAAGTAGTGGCAATAGGAGGCTTTTACAGAATTGTGATGGAGCTTAATCCAAGTTTTGTTCAACAATTTGACGATGTGTTGGTGTTTGTGGCTATTTTGTCAATGACAGTAGGTAATATAATGGCGTTACGTCAGAAGAATGTCAAACGTATGTTGGCGTATTCGGGTATTTCTCATGCAGGATTTATGCTTATGGCACTACTGGCTGTTCAACAGAACGAGGCTTCAAATTTGTTGTATTACGCAACGGCTTATTCGATAGCAGGTATTGCTGCTTTTGCTACGATTATTGCGGTGTCGAAGAATGCAGATTCTGAAAACATAAGCTCGTTTGATGGGCTTTCAAAAAGAAATCCGTTGATGGCACTAACGCTTACACTGGCGTTATTATCTATGGCGGGTATTCCTGTTTTGGCAGGATTTTTTGCAAAAGTACTTCTATTTGGTCAGATGTTAGAATTGGGATACTTTACGTTGGTTATTTTTGCTGTAATCAATTCAATAATATCAATAGGATATTATTTCAAATTGATATTGAAAATGTACACCAAAAAACCTGCTGAGGAGTCTACAATTTCGATACCTTTTGTATATACAGTGGTGGCGGTTGTAGCAACCATACTCAATATAACTATAGGTTTGTTCCCAGATGTGGTTCTGAAATTGATGTAATAAAAATAAAATAATGAGCAAACTTCCTTTTGTAGTATCATTTTACAAAAGGAAGTTTTGTTGTTTGTAAGGGGGTGTAGATGATGTTTTTCGCTAAAAAGAATTGTTTAGTAAAACTGAAAAAAAAATATTAACTTTGCTTTTTATTTCTAACTAAACATAACTATACATTTTCTTGAAATGAGAACAGATTTATTTGCGTTACGTCATCTTGGTGTAACTAGTGAGCAAGATTTGCAGAGTATGCTATCTACTATAGGAGTTGCATCTGTAGACCAATTGATTTATGAAACCTTTCCAGACAAAATCAGGTTGCAAAAACCATTAGAACTTTCACCTGCACTTTCCGAAAGTGAGTATTATCAACACATTGTAGATTTAGGAAACAAAAATAAAGTCTTCAAATCGTATATCGGACTTGGGTATCATCCGTGTGTAGTACCAGCTCCTATCCAACGTAATATTTTTGAAAATCCAGGTTGGTATACAGCTTATACCCCATATCAGGCCGAAATTGCACAAGGAAGACTAGAGGCATTACTCAATTTCCAAACTATGGTGATTGAACTTTCGGCTATGGAAATAGCAAACGCCTCATTGTTGGACGAAGGTACAGCTGCAGCCGAGGCAATGTCTTTGCTTTTTGATGTGCGTACTCGTGATAAGAAAAAGAATAAGGCAAATAAATTCTTTGTATCGGATCAGATACTACCGCAAACGTTGTCTATTTTGCAAACGCGTTCTACTCCAATAGGAATCGAATTGGTGGTAGGTGATTATAAGCAATTTGATTTCTCTGATGATTTTTTTGGAGCTATACTTCAGTATCCAGGAAAATTTGGTCAGGTAGAAGATTATAGAGCGTTTGTAGCAAAAGCTAAGGAAAAAGAAATCAAAACCGTATTTGCAGCAGATATACTATCGTTGGTTAAATTAATGCCTCCAGGAGAATTCGGAGCTGATGTGGTGGTAGGTTCTACACAACGATTCGGTATTCCGATGGGATATGGAGGGCCGAGTGCAGGATTCTTAGCCACAAAAGAAGAATACAAAAGAAGTATGCCAGGGCGTATTATAGGGGTAACTCAAGACGCAAACGGAAAAAGAGCCCTTCGTATGGCACTACAAACAAGAGAGCAACACATCAAGAGAGAGAAAGCTACTTCAAATATATGTACTGCTCAAGTGTTGTTGGCTGTTATGGCAAGTATGTACGCCGTATATCACGGACCAAAAGGATTGCAGTATATAGCTGATAAGGTACACGCTAGTGCTGTTAGCCTATCACAGGCTTTAGCGAAATTAGGAATCGAACAGCTTAATTCAAATTATTTTGATACTATAGTAGTTAAGGTTGATAGTCAAAAGGTTAAGTCTATAGCAGAGCAGAACGAAGTGAACTTCTGGTATATCGATGCCGATACTGTGTCAATAGCCTTGAACGAAACCACAACTATAGCCGATTTGAATACGATTGTAGAAATATTTGCTGAAGCTCTTTCAAAAGAAGCAATCACAATCACCGAGTTATCAACAGATGTAGCTATTGATTCGGATATAATTCGTAAATCGGCTTTCTTAGAGTATGAGGTGTTCAATACCTACCACTCGGAAACGATGTTGATGCGTTACATAAAGAGGTTAGAAAATAAAGACTTATCGTTAAATTATTCGATGATATCGCTTGGGTCGTGTACTATGAAGCTCAATGCAGCTTCAGAGATGCTACCTTTGAGTATGCCTAATTGGAATAGTATACATCCTTTTGCCCCTAAAAATCAAACGGAGGGTTATACAACCATGCTCCAATCTTTAGAAAAACAACTGAGCGAGATTACAGGTTTTGCAGGTACTTCGTTACAACCCAACTCTGGAGCTAATGGAGAATTTGCAGGTCTGATGGTAATCAGAGCGTATCACCAATCTAGAGGCGAAGGACACAGAAATATAGCACTTATTCCAGCATCGGCACACGGTACGAATCCAGCATCGGCGGCTCTTGCAGGTATGGAAATTGTTGTAACTAAAACCACCCCAGAGGGTAATATTGACGTGGAGGATTTAAGAGCCAAAGCAATACAACACAAGGATAATTTGTCGTGTGCAATGATAACTTATCCATCGACCCACGGTGTATACGAGGCTTCAATTATTGAAATTATTGATATAGTGCATCAGCATGGAGGTCAGGTGTATATGGACGGAGCTAATATGAACGCTCAGGTAGCAATTACCAATCCAGGTACTATCGGAGCTGATGTTTGTCATCTGAATCTGCACAAGACATTTGCTATTCCGCACGGAGGAGGAGGACCTGGTGTAGGGCCAATCTGTGTGGCGGAGCATTTGGTTCCTTTCTTACCATCGAATCCGATAGTTAAAGTAGGGGGTGAAAAAGCAATAACTTCCGTATCATCAGCTCCTTATGGTTCGGCTTTGGTGTGTCTGATTTCTTACGGATATATCTCGATGTTGGGGGCAGACGGACTCAGAAAAGCTACCGAAACGGCAATTTTGAACGCCAATTATATGAAAGCCCGTCTAGAAAAGCACTTTAGCATTTTGTATACAGGTGAAATGGGACGAGCTGCTCACGAAATGATAGTAGACTTCAGAATGTTTAAGCAAAAAGGAGTTGAGGTAGGAGATGTTGCAAAACGTTTGATGGATTACGGATTCCACGCTCCTACAGTATCTTTTCCTGTAGCAGGAACACTGATGATTGAACCAACAGAAAGCGAAAGTTTGGAGGAAATTGACAGATTCTGCGATGCGTTGATTGCCATCAAAAACGAGATAGATAATATTTCGGAAGATGAATCGAACAATCTGCTTAAAAATGCTCCTCATACCCTTGAGATGCTTACGGCAGACAAATGGGAATTGCCTTATTCAAGACAAGAAGCAGCATATCCGTTGGAATATTTGCATCAGAATAAATTCTGGCCTTCTGTACGTAGAGTAGATGATGCCTACGGAGATAGAAACCTAGTGTGTACTTGCACTCCTATAGAGGCTTATATGTAATAGAACAAAACTCAAAGAACGATTAGAGCTTGATGTTCTAATCGTTTTTTGTATTAATCAACCTATGATGGATAAAAAGACCGATACATTGACCATTCGAGAGGCGGCATTACAAGCCCATGTATCTACTATTACCATCAGAAATTGGATTAAATCGGAATATCTTCCAAAAAATGAAAAAGGCGAAATTCCAATAGAATCCTTTGAGTATTTTCAGCAATACATATTGGGAAAAGAAAAACTATCCGCAAGGGCAAATAAACTCCGAAAAGACTCCAATGAGCAGGATTTTATATCGGTAGATTCGTTGTTAAAAGACGATGATTTGGAGGCGGTAAGTAATAATTATCAACAGGCTTTAGGCGAATCGTACCGCAATAAAGAGGGTATTTTCTATACACCACAACATATTGTTACCGATATGTTTGCCGATATTGAAATGAACCGAAATACCAAGTTTTTAGACCCCTGTTGTGGTAGTGGTAATTTTTTGATTGAGGCTATGCGTAGGGGTGTAGCTCCAGAAAATATTTATGGATACGACACAGACCAAAGAGCTATAGAAATAGCCAAATATCGGATAAAAAAAGAATTTGGCATTGCCCCCCCAAATCTGAAAGTGTTTGATTTTTTGGAACAAAGTCAGCTTTTGGAACAAAGTCAATTTAAGGTTGATTTAATATTTACAAATCCGCCTTGGGGTAAAAAGATGTTCAAGGATATTCGTAAAAAATACGCCAAAATGTACCAATCGGGCAATAGCATTGACTCGACCGCCTTGTTTATGGCGGCAAGTATGCCTTTGCTTAACCCAAATGGCATATTGGCATTTCTGGTTCAAGAAGCCTTTTATAATATTGGTGCTTTTGAAGATATTCGAAATAAAATCTTACAGAAAAAGATACTAAAAATCAAAGATTACGGCAAACCTTTCAAAGGCTTACTAACTAAAGCTCAGGCAATTACCATTCAAAACGCTCCGAGTAACAATACGGAAGTCATACCTTGTGTGATAACAGATAAAATGTATTATCGAACTTCAAAATCATTTGTTCAAAATCCTAAAAAAATTATCAATTTCTGGACCAATACAGCCGAAGATGAAGTGATAAAACGATTGTTTGAAATGCCACATCAGACCCTAGAAGATAGGGCAAAATGGGTGCTGGGCATTGTTACAGGCAACAACAAAAAATATTGTAAAGACACCCCCCACGAAGGATTCGTGCCGATTTATAGAGGTTTGGACATATTTAAAAACGAAATTAAAGAACCTTCCACATTTATTGCTACCAATTTTTCACAAATGCAGCAGGTAGCCCCTATGGATTTGTACCAAGCCGAAGAAAAAATAATTTACAGATTTATATCCTCTTCGCTTTGCTTTGCCTACGACAACAAACAACGATTATTGCTCAATAGTGCCAATGCAATAGTTCCTTTCGATTTAGACATTAACAACAAACAACTTACTCAGTTGCTCAATAGCAACATTCTGAATTGGCTGTTTCGTAAAATGTTTTCTACTTCCAAGATTTTGCGAAAGGATTTGGAAAAATTACCCATTCATAGTGCGTATTTTGCTGAAAATAAAACCTTTTCGGAACAAAAATACCTTGATTTTTTAGGTATCAGAAAAAATGGAAATTCGTACAGTGTTTGTAAATAGATTTTATTTATATCTTTATAGATATATAATATAAAAATGTTATTGTTCGGTGGTGGCTCTGTCGTATCTTTGCAGCAGTAAAAAATTAGATATTATGAGCAACAACGAACAAGGAAAATGCCCTTTTCCACACGAGAATCTCTCGCCGGAACAAATAGAAATGTATAAAAAACAAATGGAACATCAAAACACAACAACAGGAAAATGCCCCGTAATGCACGGTGCTAACACAGAAGAAAATCAATCGGTAATGAGCTGGTGGCCTAAATCTTTAAACTTAGATATTCTTTCTCAGCACGATAAAAAAACAAATCCTTTTGGAGAGGAGTTTGACTATGCTGAGGAGTTTAAAAAGTTAGACCAAGAAGCCCTTAAAAATGATGTAAGAGCTTTATTAAAAGACAGTCAAGATTGGTGGCCGGCAGATTGGGGATTCTATGGAGGGCTTATGGCTCGTATGACTTGGCACGCGGCAGGTACTTACCGTGTAGCCGATGGTAGAGGAGGTGGAAGTACAGGAAACCAACGCTTTGCACCGCTTAATTCATGGCCAGATAATGCTAACTTAGACAAAGCACGCCGTTTGCTTTGGCCGATTAAAAAGAAATACGGAAACAAAGTATCGTGGGCAGATTTGATTATTTTGGCAGGTACTTTGGCGTATGAAGTAGCGGGATTAAAAACTTTCGGTTTTGCTTTCGGTAGAAATGATATTTGGCATCCTGAAAAAGACATCTATTGGGGGTCTGAAAAAGAATGGCTCGCAAAATCTGGAAGTGAAGGTTCGCGTTATTCAGGAGAAAGAGACTTGGAAAATCCATTAGCAGCTGTGATGATGGGGCTTATCTACATTAATCCAGAGGGAGTAGATGGAAATCCAGACCCATTAAGAACCGCTCAAGATATGCGCGTAACTTTTGGTAGAATGGCGATGAATGATGAGGAAACCGTAGCCTTAGTGGCTGGTGGACATACCATAGGGAAACAGCACGGAAATGGTGATGCTTCTAAAGTAGGTGCCGAACCAGAGGCAGGAGCAATTCACGAACAAGGATTGGGATGGAACACGCCAGAAGGACCAGGAAGAGTAACCAGCGGTATCGAAGGAGCTTGGACTACCAACCCTGACCGTTGGGACAATGAGTTCTTTAAATTATTGTTTAAATACGAACATAAATGGGCATTGACCACTTCACCAGCAGGAGCTAAACAGTGGGAACCTACCGAGATGGATCAAGAAGATATGCCAGTAGATGCATTTAACCCAAACATCAGAAGAAAAATCACGATGAACGATGGGGATATGGCACTTATCCGCGACCCTGAATATCGTAAAATTTCAGAAAAATTCTTAAACGATCAAGCAGCGTTTGATGATGCTTTTGCTCGTGCGTGGTTCAAATTGACTCACCGTGATTTAGGACCGAAGTCGCGTTATCTCGGAAACGATGTGCCACAAGAAGATTTGATTTGGCAAGACCCAATTCCTACCGTAGATTATACTCTTTCGGAAAATGAAATTGAGGACTTGAAAAAGACTTTGCTTAATAGTGGACTTACCCGTACCGAGCTTATCAACACCGCTTGGGACAGTGCTAGAACTTTCCGCGGATCAGATTATAGAGGAGGGGCTAATGGAGCGAGAATCCGTTTAGAACCTCAAAGAAACTGGGAAGGAAACGAGCCAGAAAGATTGAATAAAGTACTCAATAAGTTGGAGCAAATTCAGGCTTCATTGAGCAAAAAAGTAAGCATTGCAGACCTTATCGTTTTGGGAGGTAGTGCGGCTATCGAAGCAGCGGCTAAAGAAGGTGGTTTTGATGTAAAAGTACCATTCTTGGCAGGTAGAGGAGATGCCCTACAAGAGCAAACCGATATCGTTTCTTTTAACGATTTAGAGCCATTACATGATGGTTTCCGCAACTGGCAAAAGAAAAGCTATGTGGTAGCTCCAGAAGAAATGTTATTGGACAAAGCACAACTTTTGGGCTTAACCGCTCCTGAAATGACCGTACTCATCGGTGGTATGCGTGTTCTTGGGACGAATTTCGGAGGCACAAAACACGGTGTATTTACCAACAACGAGGGCGTATTGAGTAACGATTTCTTTGTAAATCTTACCGATATGAATTACTCTTGGCAACCTGCCGGTGAAAACTTGTACAACATTGTCAATAGAAAATCTGGTGCTACCAAATGGACAGCTACCAGAGTAGATTTGGTATTCGGTTCGAATTCTATCCTTAGAGCTTATGCAGAGTTTTATGCACAAGACGACAACAAAGAACGCTTCGTGAAAGACTTCATCAAAGTATGGAACAAAGTAATGAACGCCGACAGATTTGATGTGAAGTAAGAGATTTTTGAATTAGTTTAAAAGTTAATACTGTTTTTAATTATTATTATGCCTCGCTAGGTTAGATTGCTTAGCGGGGCTTTTTATTGTATGATTTTAAAATTCTTTTTCAGGTAGATAATAAACAGAATGAAAATGGGTAAGGATAGGAGGGTCATACCCAAAAAACAGTAAAAATATCTCCAAAAAAGCGGATTTTCTGTCAAAAAAGCCCAAACGAGGAGTCCTATTTGTAATAATATCAATAAAAAACCGATTAAACAAAGTAATGTAGAGCTGATTAATAATACCGAACTGCTGAGGTATTTCCATTTGACAAAAGGAGATATCAGCCATAAAAATGAAAAAGAAGTGTACAGACAAATCCCTAAAAGTACATAATTGTTTATTTGTAACAATTTTGGAGGTGCTACGGCAAATAATCCAGTGATAATTGCGGTCAATGTAACAATCAGTACGATGAGTTGTATTAGCGTTCCTTTTTGCATAGCTTTTGAGTTGAAAAAGTTGTATTGTTTTAAATCATAAAACTATCAAAATGATTTAGTCCTTGATTTCAAAAAGGTCATACGTTGGTATTGTTTCGTCTACCAATATTTTTCGGACAATGTTTCCCTTCTTGTCAATGTGATACCATTGGTTGTTGTATTTTATAGGGGCTATTTTTTCTGAAAAATAATCGGCATAATCGTACCGAAAAGGAATTGCTACTTTCCCTTTTTCATTGATAAATCCCCATTTGTCCTTTTGTTTTACAGCCGCAAGACCAAAGGAAAAATCCCAAGCCGCATCGTAGATTAGAGGAATTTTGATTTTTCCTTGATGATTCACAAAGCCAAATTTATCATTCTTACTCACAAGAATTAGTTTTGAGCCTTTTAGACCTACATAATCGTATTGCGATTCGTCAAATTGAGAATGGGCAAGTTGCACAACAAAGGTTAATATGACACAGAAAAGGGCATTCATACAGTATTCTGATTACAAATTTTCTCAAAGATATGTTTTTTTGAAAAAATATGATTCAAATAAAAATGATTATGTTAGCAAATTGCTCAAATTTTCAATTTTCTTTGCCCATTTTAAATCACAAACCAAATCCGCTGAATTGGGATTCTCGACCATGAGTTGTTGTTGAGCATCTGCTTTGATTCTCAATATTTTTCCAATACTGATTTTGGATTGGATTTTTTCCAAAAACGCATTGACTGTATCAATGTTCAAATTGTACGCCGTTTGTCCGACAAAAGGCATTTCTAACCAAATTATTTCGGAATTTTGGATATCTAATACGCCAAAAACTAACCCTTTGACCAAGGCTTGAGTGATGCGTATCTGACGTATCACACACGAAGGGTCATAAGCCACGCCACTGCGTTCGGATATTTTCATCTTGTGTTTTGAGTCCATCCAACCAACTACCAAATTTGGCGAAATACTTCCTGTGCTATAAGCATTACAAGTAAACATAACGTATTTAGCATCATTTTTACGCAACTGATTGATGTCTATTTCGATATATTCGGCAGTTCCGATTTTATCTGGTATACTCCGAATATCACCACTGTGTTTACATCCTTGATGGTGCAAATGAAGATAATTGCAGACAGTAGCTTTTGCATTGGTATAGGTTATGTAGGCCGATAAATCCATGTCCAGATGTTGAGCCACAAGACCTTCGCCCCATTGCATAAATAGGCGTATTTTGTTTCCTTCAATAGGAATACGTTCGCCCATAAAGGTAGGTTCGACATCTTGTATATTTTGTCCTCTATCGCCTATAGGAAAAGGGATATTATATAGAATTGGGTCAATATATACCTGCTGATAATCCGTTTTTTGCAATGAATAACGTTCCTTTAGAGCAAACAAACATAACTGACGCACTTGTTTTTGCATTTGTTCCAATTCTTGGCCAGTGTACAGCGTGGTATATTTGTTAGAGGTGATGTTTTTTCGCAATCCCATTATGGTTCGTACATTCCGTATGGTATTTTTTTGAAAATAAATATCTGCGTAAGAATCTAATGTAAAAATCAGTTTAAGAGGAACTTGCGAAATGATTTGTTTAAATTCGTCAAGTGTCGTTTCAGCTCCAAACCAAAGCATATTGGCAAAAAGCGAACGTGTAAATAACCCAGGTCGTGATTTTAACAAAGCAAAAGTTTGCTTGGCATCTGACTTTAGACGAAAATGATTAACACGCCCTTGCCACACTTGATAGGTCTGATTATAAAATACATCAAGCAATTTTTTAAGGTTTTCAAAACCCGTTTTTTTGCTGTATTCTGTCAATCGCAATGCACGGATAAATCGCACCCACATTCCTCGTTTGGGGTGCATTTGCTCGGCTATAAGCTCAATGTCTAGAGTTAAATGATTTAGCCATAGAGCCACTATTTTGGCTTCTTTTCTTGAATATTTTAGTTTGAGTTTTTCCTTGCTTAAAGTTTTGGCAAAGGCACTGATGTCGTGCAAATTATTAATATGTTTGTGATTGTTCGTGTAGTTCTTGATGAGTGTTTTGGGTTCAATTATTTGCAAAAATCCTGTCTTTTTGTACCATAAATAACGCAAAATATCGGTCGGACTTCTGAAAAATGCTCCTGCTTGTAGCGGTTTTTCTTGAGCAATCAATTCGTCAATCACTAATATCAGGGTTTCTTTTACGACAATATCCGTATTTCTGTCATAATCAAGATTTCGCAATAATATTTTCAAAGAGTCTGTTTGTGATGCATCGAGTGGTAATTTAGATGATAGCAAACTCTCGAGGTAATCAACCAAATTTTTCTCCGTCCATAGTTCTAACAAACGTTTTTTACTTCCTTGATTCTGAAGTTTTAACGTATCGAAGGTAAAAGGTGTGCCACAAAAAGGACAACCATTATAACGATTCAGCGGAAAAGTTCCGTTGGGAATGATATGTCCGCATTCGAGTTTAACGCCTTGATACAGATTGTAATCATAAACATTATTGTAGTAATAATGCCAGAGTTTGTCGTAGGGAAAATCCTTTATTTCCTGATTGTACCAAGCGGTTATCCAATGGTCGTAGCCGATTTCTTCAGTGGGAATTTCCCAGTTTTTTGTCAGAGGAGTCCAATTGAGCTTTGTACCAAAGATGCTTTCGATGGTTTGTGTAATATCAGCAAGGTCGTTTTTGGATAATGAATTTAGTGCGAACAAAAGTGTTTGGCTTAGTTCAAAACCATGTTTGAAAAGTGCCGAAGTGAATCGTAATGTGTTTGGATTTGGTTTTCCTTGTGCGATTTTGGCATGGTTGATAAAAATTTTTCCTTGTCGAATAGCCACTTTTTGCAGTTCTTTCATAAAACACCTTTTTACATCGTTGAATATACTATATTATTTGTTTTGAAAATCAGGTAATTGACTTTCTGAATAACTTAACAGGTTAATAAGAAGTAAGAAAGCCTTGACCTGATTGTGTTCAAGGTAATTGCAGGAGTATTTTGTCCATAAAAAAATAGAAGTAACTCCTGCTTGACCTTTTGGAGGGAAGGTTGGGAGTCGAACCCAAATCTGTCAGGGCAATACAACCTATCTGTACTGCTTGATTGACAACCTTACAATCTCTTTTTTAAATTCTTGAGGCAAAGGTAAAATACAGCTACGCATTGTTTTTGCGTAGTTGTAAATTATTTTTTCTGAAGTTGTTTTATTAGGTCAATTACATCACAAAAAGGCGTAAAGGATATTCGATTGAAGGGGATTATTTTTAAAATCCGATTCCCTCAAGTATATCATTTTCTTCAATAAGATTGATGTCCGACTCTCCTTTGCATTCCGCCCAAGGAGCGAGGTCTTTGGGTTTGGCAAATTCTTCTTTAGAAACACCCAGTGAAGCATCGGCATAACATTTTTTCATATAAATCCCCCAAATAGGAAGCGCCATTGAAGCTCCTTGTCCGTATGTAATGGTACGGAAGTGGGCTGCTCTGTCTTCGTTTCCGACCCAAACACCTGTAACCAAATTAGGTACCATACCCATAAACCAACCATCGGACTGATTTTGTGTTGTTCCCGTTTTTCCAGCAATAGCATTAGTAAAGGCATAAGGATAACCTGTCATACGTTTGTAGTTGGCACCTCCACCTCCTGTTGTACGCAATCGAGCTCCACTACCCGATTTGGTTACGCCTTCCATAAGTTTTATGGCGGCATACGAAACGTCTTTGCCCAGTACATCTTTAGGCTCGGGAGTGTGTTGGTACAATATTTTTCCGTTTTTGTCTTCAATTCGTATAATTGTCTGAGGGGCAATGTATACACCTTGGTTGGCGAAGGTACTATAGGCAGCAACCATATCGTGTACGGTGATTTCTACAGCTCCGAGCGAAATGGCTACTTGTTCAGGAATTTGAGCATCTACTCCCAATCGCTTGGTCATTTCCACTACGGCTCTAGGACCTACCATATCCATTAATTTGGCCGATACAGTATTAAGCGAGTTTGCCAACGCCCTATCGAGGGTAGTTCGTCCGGCATAACCACCTCCAGAGTTTTTTGGAGTCCAATCTTTAGATACGCCCCATTTTCCTTTAGGAATGGTAAAAGGAGCGTCTGTGATACTATCGCAAGGTGATTTTTGTAGCTGTTCCATTGCCGTTACGTAAACAAAAGGTTTGAAGGTAGAACCTACCTGTCTAGCACCTTGTTTGGCATGGTCATATTTGAAGTATTTGTGATTGATACCTCCTACCCATGCTTTTACATAACCTGTCTGAGGCTCTATCGAAATCATTCCAGTACGTAAAAAATGTTTGTAATAACGGATAGAGTCAAGCGGTGTCATGAGTGTATCGACTTCTCCTTTTTTCCAATCGAATACGGTCATTTCGGTCGGAATTTCAAAAGATTTTTTAATTTGGCTTTCGCTCTTTCCTTCGGCTTTCATCTTTTTCCAACGTTCCGATTCTTTCATGGCACGATTCATAATTTTTTGGGTATCCTCGTCAGAAATATTCACAAAAGGTGCGTTTTTTTTATCTTTAAACTGTAAGAAAAACTCCTCTTGTAAGTTGGTCAGATGGGCTGTAACAGCCTCTTCTGCATATGATTGCATTCTGGAATCGATAGTAGTGTAAATTTTTAAACCATCTTTATAGATATTATAACGCGTACCGTCTGGTTTAGGATTTTCCTTTGTCCATTGCATCATATAATCGCGGAGGTATTCTCTAAAATAAGTGGCAATACCCTCGTTGTGCGATTCTGGCGAATAGTGTAGGGTAAGGGGCAGTTGTTGTAACGAATCTTTCTGTGATTGGGTAATGAAGTTGTTTTTGAGCATTTGTCCAAACACAGTATTTCTTCGGTCGGTAGAAAGTTGTACTCTTCGTTTAGGGTTGTAAAGAGAAGGATTTTTAAGCATTCCGACAAATACGGCAGCTTCTTCGATATTGAGTTCTTTGGGTTCTTTAGAAAAATAGATACGCGATGCCGAACGTATCCCAGCAGCATTGTTTACAAAATCAACTTTGTTGAGATACATGGTCAAGATTTCTTGTTTGGTATATTGCTTTTCGAGTCGGATAGCAATAATCCATTCTTTGACTTTTTGGGTTATTTTTTGAAAAATATTCCCCGAACGTTCGCCGTGAAAAAGCAATTTGGCGAGTTGTTGTGTAATGGTACTCGCTCCTCCTTTGTTTCCCATATAGAATATAGCTCGGAGTGTACCTCGAACATCAATGCCTGAATGGGTATAAAAGCGTTCGTCTTCGGTGGCAACCAAAGCATCAATCAAATCTTGTGGCAAATCCTCGTACCGAATGGGCGTTCTGTTTTCGTTTAGGTAGAGTTTGCCTATGGTTTTTCCGTCATAAGATAATATTTCGGAAGCGATGTTCGAAGATGGATTTTCCAACTCTTCAAAGGTTGGCATCTCTCCAAATAATCCTACAGATGCCATAAAAAATATAGAAAAAACAAATACAAGCCCCAAAATAAAGAGCCTCCAAAACCATTTTGCTATAGAGAAAGATTGCTTCTTGTTCATAAATTTACTTTATTTTTTGTATGCTAAAACCAACTTCTGATACCCCATCTAACCGCTCAACTCCCTCGACTTCATTGCGTTTGCGAAGAGCTTGTTCTATATGAATGGTATAATTTCCTTTGGCGTTGAATTTATAATTTTCTTTGTACCACAACATACTTTCTTTGATGTCCGAAAAGCCATTGCCTAGCATTTTGCCATCGGGCGATGCCATGACATATTCTAGAGTATCTCTTTTGACCACTGCTGTAGAATCTTCAAGATTGGTAATCAGATAGATGTTACTAAAGGGATATTTATTGTTGGCTCTGATGTTCAGAAATAGATTGTAAGTTGCGGCAGTGTCCTGAATTTCAAAATCGAATCGTACAATACTATCCTTATGCCAATAATTGGGCAATGAACGGTATTTTTCGAAATAATAATCCTGATTAGAGCAACCACAAGTTATTAAAACAAAAGCAACAATCAATAAATTAAGTTTTAGCTTCATTCTTTTTCTGTTTTTTGTTTCGATTTTTATTTCTATTCTTGTTTTTGTTTTTCTTTTTAGGCGTGTCAAAACGCGTAAGACTTTCCTGTCCTACGGTATCTTTAAAAATAAGGTCGTTACTACTATTGGTGTCTACAACGTAGTCTTCGATATTGTCAATTTTTTGACCTTTTTTGTTAAGGTCTATAATTTCTCTTACAGATTCGGTCGAAAGCACGTACCATTGAGCTATATTGTCTTTGTAAGAGAACCACATTAACTCTTTGAAAATATCGATTTTTTGACAATTGAGTTCGCCTTTTACCGATAGAAGGACGGTGTCTGTGCTTGGAAAATCTTTCAAGGCATCAAGATAGGTGTCCAATTCATAATTGAGGCAGCATTTGAGTTTGCCACACTGTCCTGCAAGTTTTTGAGGATTCAAACTCAGTTGTTGGTAACGGGCAGCGGAAGTATTTACACTTCTGAAATCAGTAAGCCACGTAGAACAGCAAAGTTCTCTACCACACGAACCCACACCTCCTAATCGAGAGGCTTCTTGTCTGAAGCCAATTTGCTTCATTTCGATACGCACCTTGAACTCTCGAGCAAATTCTTTAATAAGTTGCCTAAAATCGACCCTGTCGTTGGCTGTGTAATAGAAAGTTGCCTTTGAGCCGTCGCCCTGAAATTCTATGTCCGAGATTTTCATTTCCAAATTGAGTTCAATGGCAATTTCTCGAGCCTTTACTTGGGCAATTTCTTCTCTTTTACGAAGTTCTGACCATACCTCAATATCTTTCTGATTCGCCTTTCGGTATACCTTGGGTACAAGTTCATTAATGTCAATACCTTTTTTCTTCATTTGGATTTTGACCAATTCGCCTGTAAGAGTAACCACACCTACATCGTGTCCTGGTGAGGCTTCAGTAGCTACGACATCGCCTATTTGTAGGGGCAGGTTGTCGGAGTTGCGAAAGAACTCTTTTCTCGAATTTTTAAAACGTACCTCTACAATATCAAAGGTAGAATGTACCGAAGGCAACATGTTTGACAACCAGTCGAATACGGTTAATTTGTTGCACGAATCAGTGCCACAACTACCGTGATTATTACAGCCTCTAGCAGTGGTTTTATCTCCAGTAGAGCAATTATTACAACTCATATTTAGTTTTTCTGTGTATAATAGGTTCTAGGTTGTAGGTAACAACGTAGAATATGATTAATAATTATAGAGAGCAAAGATAATATATTTTATTTAATAATAAATTTTTTAAAAATAGAGATGTAATTTTTACTTGAAGATTTTTTTGAGTTTGAAGCAAAAAAAAACGTCCACAAAAGCGAACGTCTAGTACTCAAGACGGGAAAGACACGTATTGTTTTGCTTTATTTCGTAAAATATTAAAAACGAGGAATATTTGTTTGTAAGTCAATTAGTTAAGTGAAAAGATGATTGTTGCAGAAAGAACATATAAATACAATAAAGTTGAAAGCAAAACACCAAA
>JAUMYH010000029.1 GCA_030528745.1 Bacteroidota bacterium | reverse complement strand
TGCCTGATGCTTTTGCTAGACAAAATTGCTTTGAGAAAACGAGCATTGATTGAAATGCAAGGCATTCGTGAACACCTATGAATTGAAAATTACAAGTGAACAAACGGTCAATGACCAATTGAAAAATATGTGTCAAATAGAACACACTCGCCATCGTTCTTTTGATAATTTTGTAACTAACTTATTATCAGGACTTATAGCATTTTCTTTTTTCGATAAAAAACCTTCAATAAACTTGCATCAAGACATCGTTGACCAAAAAAGAATCGCCGCTTAAATCGAACTGACGTTAATATAATATATAATATAAGGAGAAAACGAGCGAAAAAAGGACTTTAGCAAACAACACATTGATTATCAATTATTTAATTCAGTAACGGCAAATCAATTTATGTGCAGGGGGTGGTTTACAAGGGAGTTATTTCTGTAGGAGATAAATAAGTAGCTTATTTTTAAATTTAAGACTTTAGCCCCCTATTTAAAACAACTATTTAACATTCAGTACATTAGAAAGTATCAAACTTATTTCAGCTTGAGCTATATTTATATCATTACAAAATGTTTGGCATTCGATTGAACAAAGCACATAATCCTGTTGGTCTAACCTGCTCTTTAACCTCGCATACGATCTGATTTTATCATCACACATAGGCTTTTTCAGAATCTTGATTGACTTAATTCCTGTTATGAACCCCAATAATTTACATTTTACATCTGTATTAACAAAATACTCTTGAGCCACAATCGACGAGCAAGTTTGAGCAATGTGTTCAATAACCCCAGACTCTTGTAACTGATTGTTTTGCAAAAATATACAACTCGGAGTAATCAAAAATTCGGTACATACCCTATCATGAGATATATCAACTATAGCATCAACCATAAGCATCGGTTTGCGATGTGGCAAATATTGGGTTATATCAATCAATAGCTTTTCCATACACTTAAACAGTTTGTATCACTGTTTTCATTTGAGCTTTAGCAATAACCTTGCCGTTTATTTCCGCATGAATATCCACCAAGGTTACCCCCATAAATTCTTGTAAAATATGGGCTGTAGTCTGAATAATTGTTCCTATCCGAGGTAGCGATGCTATCTCTACAGATTTGATTGCACCTATATAACCAGTAGGGGCTGTTTTGTTTTGTAAATAATAATTATACCCTGTATGTAGTGCTACAGTCTGAGCCATGTGTTCTATAAGTCCTGAGGCGGTAAGATGTTGATTTTCGACAAGTATATTTTCCTCTCTAATTTCTAAAGACGAGGTAATGTTTTTGTCCGAATAATTCAAAAAATGTTCTACCATTACAAATGGCTTTTTTTGAGGAATCAGGCTTTGAATAAAATCAAGGTCTACAATAGGAAAATCTCTCATTTATACTACAGTTAAATACGCATAAAAATATGAAAAACGGGCACTTTCAGGCACTGACAACAATATCTTGTCTCCTTTCTGGAGTTTATCCGAACGAAACAATTCGTCTAACATCAGATAGATTGATGCCGAACCAACATTTCCTACCATTGGCAAATTCATAAACCATTTTTCTTTACTGATACCAATGCCAAATTCGTTGAGTTTCTGCTCCAATTTATCTACAAAATAACCCGATGAAACATGTGGCAAAAAATAATCAATATCTTTTGTAGTTATATTTTTTTGTTCCATGACTTGTTTCATACTCAAAGCTCCCTTTTCCAATATGTATTTTTCTAAAATCCTTACGTCTTGTTTGATTGAAAATATCGATTCCGAGAGCCATTCTGTTGTTGTATAATCGTTCCAAGGTTTAATACTTCCGTCCTCTAACTTTTCTGCACCAGCATACATACAAGTTTCTAATTCAAAGGCATACGAAAATCCCTTAATCCACTCTATTTTCAAGGCTTTATTATTCGATGGCTTGTTTTTTTCCAACAAAAAAGCACCTGCTCCATCGGACAACATCCAACGTAAAAAATCTTTTTTGAATGCTAATATAGGTTTTTCTTCTATTTGTTTTAAGGAATGAATCTCGTGTTGATAGCGATCTGCTAACATCCAAGTCGATACTTTTTCAGAACCTGTGCAAACGGCATTTTGGGTATTTCCCGAAAGCACTGACATATAGGCGTATTGGAGTGCATTCATACCCGAGCAACACACCCCTGAAGAGGTATTAATTTCTATAGATTTATTGTTGAGCAGACCATGTACCATAGCCGCATGTGATGGCAATAATTGATCGGGCGTAGAAGTACCGCACGATAATAATTCTAGGTCAGTCGATTTAAAATTATCTGTAAATAATTGCTCTATTGCCAATTGAGTTAATTGAGCGTTGGAATGCGTACTCTTACCATTTTCATCTAAAGCATAATAACGCTGTTTGATTTTATTATTCCTCAAAATCAGACCTTTAACCTTAGATGCACGTTGGTCTATCTTACCCAAAAAACACTCCATCTTATCATTTGAAATAGGATTGTTTGGCAAAAACGAAGCTGTACGGGTTATGTATACACTATCCTTCATATTTTCATCTATACTCGTTTGTAGTAATCCAACTCTCGCTTTATAGCTTTATACCTCAATGGATATAACAAGATATAAAACACGTAAACTATGGGCGATACAAACCAAATTACAAATATAAGGTAATAATAAAAAATATTCAGCCACAATTCCCTATCATTACCCGATTTCTTATCAATTAAATTTGCCCATTTTCTAAAAATTTTGTTGGCGGTTTTATCTATCTGAATTAAAAAATGTTTTATCTCCACGCCTCCCTGATGCTGAATCTTGGTCTGAAGTGCCTCCTTAGGAAAATCTCCCAACAAATACGATTTGATAATCTGACCAAATACTATAGAATTATCAATTTCCGACTGACTAACTCCTGCGGCAGGAAAAATTCCTCTTGATTTTTTATTTCCTGAAAACATCCAACGCACCACCGTATAGGCACTCACTAAATTGGGATTTCTGTCCGAAAAAGTTATATTTCCTACAAGATTAGCCTTCAATTTACAAAGTTTTTTCTTTATCTTTTCTTGAGCCAATCCCCACATATTTCTACTACCTATAACCGTAATTACATCTGTGCCTTCGAACAATGCTGCAGCATATTGGCTTTCCAAAAAAGAATTGGCTGGAATTGACGGCGATAAATACCAAGGTTGATACCCAAATATAATCAGGTCGTATTTTGTGCTAAGTATCTGTTCGGACGGCTTTTGTATCGTATATGGCTTTTCCAAAAAGGTATCTGGAAATACACCTATAAAAGATTTTTTTGACCAAGGAAAAGGAAAATCATGTTGCATTTTTATTTCCAAATAATCAACCGCAAATTGATTATCCACAGCCACGACCTCCGATATATTCTGAACTATCTCTCGAAGTTGTCCTGACTGTGAATAATAAACCACCAATACACGTAGCATCTTATCTTTTGCTAATCGATTGTACAATTCCAAATTATAACGACCATTATATCCCTAAATAATTATCTGGGCTTATGGATAATAGTTCTTCTTTTATCTTATTAGAGACCTCTAACTTGTGGATAAATCCTTGTATTGCCTCCTTATTAATAATAGTGTTGGTACGTGTCAAATCTTTCAAGGCTTCATACGGATTAGGATAATTTTCTCTACGTAATATCGTCTGAATGGCCTCTGCAACTACCGCCCAATTTTTATCTAAATCTTCTTGAATTTTCTCTTGATTTAACAACAGTTTATTAAGCCCTTTGAGTGTAGCTTTGAAGGCTATTTGTGTATGTGCCATCGGCACGCCTACATTTCGAAGCACGGTGCTATCTGTAAGATCGCGTTGCAAACGAGAAAGAGGCAACTTAGCTGAAAGATGTTCCAAAATAGCGTTAGCTATACCCAAATTTCCTTCCGAATTTTCAAAATCAATTGGATTTACTTTATGAGGCATAGCCGACGAGCCTATCTCTCCTTCTTTAATTTTTTGCTTAAAATAATCCATTGATATATAAGTCCATATATCTCTATTTAAGTCAATTACAATTGTATTTATGCGTTTTACAGCATCAAAGAACGCCGCCAGATGGTCGTAATGTTCTATCTGAGTAGTCGGAAATGAATGATGTAATCCTAAGGTTTGTTCTACAAAATTACTCCCAAAATTAAGCCAATCTACCTCAGGATAGGCTATATTATGGGCGTTGTAATTTCCTGTTGCTCCTCCAAATTTAGCCGCGAATGGTATATTAATCATCAGTCGTAATTGTTCTTCGATACGCTCAACAAACACCCTAATTTCCTTCCCTAAACGCGTAGGTGAGGCTGGTTGTCCGTGCGTACGAGCCAACATCGGAACTTCCTTCCACTCTACACTAAGTTCCTTGAGTTTGGTTGTAAGTTCCACAACATCACGCAAGTACAACTCTGTAAAAGCCTCTTTCAAGGATAGTGGAATAGCTGTATTATTTATATCTTGTGAGGTTAGCCCAAAATGAATAAACTCCTTATAGGCTGACAGCCCCAAATCATCAAAAATATTTTTGATAAAATACTCCACCGCCTTAACATCGTGATTAGTCGTTTTTTCAATCTCTTTAATAGACAAGGCTTCTTCTGGACCGAAATTTTGATAAATGGCTCTTAATTTTGCAAAAATAGTAGCGTCTATCCCTGCTAATCGAGGCAAAGGCAATTGACACAAAGCTATAAAATACTCTATTTCAACCAAAACCCTGTATCGTATAAGAGCTTCTTCCGAAAAATATGCTGCTAATTCTTGTACTTGACTTCTATATCTCCCATCTATTGGAGAAATTGCATTCAATTTTGATAATTCTTGACTCATAAACTTACCTATTAAAAAAGACTACAAATATAGTTTATTTTATTCTTCCAAAGGAACAATTATTAAATTTATTATCCCCTTAAATTCGACCAATAGCGATTTTATTTGGAGGTTAATCATTCTGAAAAAGAAGAAGATTTTCTGAAAAAGAATTTAAACAAAACGTTTATATAAAAAAATAACTTACTGCACTTCAGTAAGTTATAAAAAAGTGACCCGACTGGGGCTCGAACCCAGGACCCCAACATTAAAAGTGTTGTGCTCTACCGACTGAGCTATCGAGTCAAATATCCTCTTGATTAAATCGGTTGCAAATATACGAGTATTTTTATACGAATCAAATTTATTTGTATTATTTTTGTCTATATTTTCAAAACATTTTTTTAACTACCTAAAAATAAACACTTTGAACAACAAAAAAATTATTCTACTGGGGTATATGGCAGTTGGAAAATCAACCATAGGAAGCCTTCTTGCCAACAACCTGAACCTTCCTTTTGTGGATTTAGACACTGAAATTGAAAAAAAGGAACAACAATCCGTTACTGAAATTTTTGCCAATAAGGGGGAAATCTACTTTCGGAAGGCAGAACACCTAACACTTAAAAATCTGCTTGAGCAAGAAAAATCGTTTATTTTATCACTTGGAGGCGGCACACCTTGTTACGCCAATAATATGGAACTCATCAATCAGTATACCTCCAATACATTCTACCTAAAGGCTACTGCCAACACCATCATTCAACGACTTTCGCAAGAACCTTCATTCAAAAGACCTTTGCTTAATCAAATCGAACCCAACCAACTTGATGAATTTATCCGTATACATTTATTTGAAAGGAGTTACTATTATTTAAAAGCAAAATACACTATAGATACTGATAATAACACTATTGAGGAAGTTATACGCACCATCTCTAATCTAATCTTATAAAACAATACATTTAGTCCGAAATAGAGATTTTTTATAAAAACAAACAGAAAAGAAATTCAAGGAAATTACAGCGATTATCGGCAAACAAATTGCTGAACATTATAAACATTTGGGTTTTAAATACACCAAAACTTGGGGCGTTCGCCGTAAAGGGAAAAGAATACGAATTTGTTATCAATTTTCATTCGGCAGATGGAAATACGCCTAAAAAAGTGGCTTTTTTGTCGAATTTAGCGTAATTTGCACCAGCATTGCGGACGAATACGGCATTAGGGCATTCCGCTTTGTGGGTACTCGCTTTGGGATTTGGGCTATCGGTACGAAATTGGCAAAACACACACCGCCGAAGAAGTAACACAAGATATTATAAATCACGCTGATACGCTATTGATTCCGCATATTTACCGCTTTGAAAACGACCTCAATCGGCATAAATAACAATGGATTACTGCTAGTTTTTCGGCACATCTTTCTGTGGAAAAATATCGTTTTACCGACACGGATTACACCTCGCACAAGCATTATTGGAACGAAACGGACTTTTTCAGCCGAAATCCATTCGGATTTGACATTTCTTTGCCTTATATTTACGAAAAATTCGGCAAAGAAACCGCTGAAATTTGCCTAAAAAACTATTTTCAGTCGTTAAATACCATTTCTCGAGAAAATTTTGCCAAAGCCTACGCCCGAGAAAAGGAAAACGCTCCGTGGAACTTGGAATATGCAGTGCTTCCTGATGTAGGAATGGTGAAGTTCGCCGTTGAAAAAGGGTTGTTGTTTTTGTAAAAGAAACATTCCTAAAAAAGCACCATTTTTTACCACATTACCAAAAATAAGAAAACCTCCGAAAACGAATTGATAGTTTTCAGAGGTTTTTATCTGTTGGTATATTTTCGCTCTTGTACTTGGAGCATTTATCTTAAATTGTCGGCTATACGCTGACAGGCCTCATCTAACATTTTATACACCTTTTCAAAGCCATCTTTTCCGCCATAATATGGGTCTGGAACATCTTTATCCGAATGAGGTTGCACCTCGTTAAGTATCATATTAACCTTATTTGCAACTTCCTGATTTGGAGCCAAAGCCAACACATCTGCATAATTGCTTTTGTCCATTACATAAATATAATCAAAATACTGAAAATCTGACTTTTGAATTTGTCTTGCTCTCTGCTTCGAAATATCAATTCCGTTTGTTTTGGCTACTTCAACAGATCTTTTATCTGGACTTTCTCCCTTATGCCACCCTCCTGTTCCTGCCGAATCCACCTCAAATTTTTCCAAATCCAATTTTGATTTTAAAATACCTTCGGCAAGTGGACTACGACAAATATTACCCAAACACACCATTAATATTTTAATCTTCATAAACGAGAATAATTTATACCGTTAATATATTATTGATGTCGTCTACGTATTTTTTGAATTGTTTGTCTGTTTCAATCAGATTTTCAATAGTTTTACAAGCGTGTAATACCGTAGCATGATCCCTATCCCCTATCTGAGCACCGATATTTTGCAATGATGCTTTAGTATATTTTTTAGAAAAAAACATTGCCAATTGTCTAGCTTGTACAATATGTCTTTTACGAGTTTTGGACTGAAGTGTATCTACATCTAACTGAAAATATTCCGATACGGTTTGCTGAATATAATCAATTGAGATTTCTCTTTTTACATTTTTTACAAATTTATCGACTACTTGTTTAGCCAATTCTAATGTTACCTCTTTTTTATTAAATGACGACTGAGCTATGAGCGAGGTTATAGCCCCCTCAAGTTCTCTTATATTTGTCTTCACATTTTGAGCAACATATTCAACTATTTGGTCTGGCATATCAACGCCATCTCTGTACAAGAAATTTTTCAGTACGGCATATCGCAATTCAAAATCCGTCTGTTGAATTTCTGCCGACAAGCCCCATTTTAACCTAGAAAGCAATCTTTGTTCAATATCTTGCATATCTACTGGAGCCTTATCAGAGGTTAATATCACTTGTTTTCCATTTTGATGCAAATGATTAAATATGTGGAAGAAAACATCTTGAGTTTTGGCTTTACCAGCAAAAAACTGAACATCATCAATAATCAAGACATCTACCAGTTGATAAAAATGAATAAAGTCTGTACGGGTATTTCGTCTAGAAGCATCTGCAAATTGTTGATAAAAAACTTCAGCCGATATATATAGGACTATTTTCTCGGGATACCTCGCCTTAATCTCAAGCCCAATAGCATGAGCCAAGTGCGTTTTGCCCAATCCAACACCTCCATAAATCAGAAAAGGATTAAACGAAGTTCCTCCTGGTTTGGCAGCAATAGCCATACCTGCCGAACGAGCCAATCTATTGGCATTTCCTTCCAAAAAGTTATCAAAATTATACTCTGGATTGAGCTGTGATTCAATCTTGACATTTCTGATTCCAGGTATTACAAAAGGATTTTTTATCTCTGGGTCTTTATTGAAAATTGGAAAATTAACCTCCTGAGATTTCATCGGCACTTTATTTGCACTAGGCATCTGTTCTATCACAGATTCCTTATCGTCTTTAGAGACCCCTTTTTTGATATGGTACACCAAGGCTGCCTCTCGTCCCAATTCTCTTACTAAAGCAGTTTTAATCAATTTTATATAATGTTGCTCCAACCATTCATAGAAAAACTGTGATGGCACTTGGATATACAATTTAGCTTCCTCTAACTTCACGGCAACCGTAGGTTCGAACCATGTTTTGAATGGCTCTGGATCTATGTTGTCTTTGATAAAAGATAAACAATTATTCCAAACTGATTGAGCTGTTTTGTCCATTTTAATAAAATAATTTAACTTTGTTCAATAAAAAAATCCCTTGTAATCTCAAAAACAATAACTTAAGAAATAAGGCTTTTATTGTTGTCTGAGGGAGCAAATTTGTGAATGTTTTTCTTAAAAAAAAAATTGAAATGGTATTGTATTTTAAAAAAAATATTCCTAAGTAATTAACAAAATTATACACAACAAATTTATATATGAAAGAGTATCAACACACTACACGAGTTAGGTATGCCGAGACCGACAAAATGGGCGTTGTATATCATGCCAACTATGCTATTTACTTTGAAATTGGCAGAGTCGAATGGCTCAGAAACAGAGGAATATCATACAAAGAAATGGAAGAGCAAGGCATTATGTTGCCTGTGGTTTCACTTTCGATGAGCTACAAAAAATCTGCCTATTATGACGATTTGCTCACCATTGTTACTCGCCTAAAAAATCTGAATGCTATCCGAATTGAATTTGAATATGAAATACTGAATCAACACAACGAATTACTTACCACTGGCGAAACTACACTGGTATTCATCAATTCGCAAACCAAACGACCTACTCCTGCCCCCAAGCACATTCTTAGCAAATTAGAACAATAACAAAAATGGCTGTCCTTTTTCAGACAGCCATTTTACACTCTATTTATCTGCTCAAATACATTTTTCTTCTGGTATACAAATCATAGAAAGTATCATCTTTCAGATTGTCAATAAACAATATACTTTCGCCCGTTGATTTCATCTCAGGTCCTAACTTTTTGTTCACATTCGGAAACTTATTGAATGAGAAAACAGGCTGTTTGATAGCGTATCCTTTTAGCTTGGGTTCAAATTTAAAATCCTTTATCTTTTTATCTCCCAACATCACTTTGGTTGCGTAATTAACATACGGCTCACCATAGGCTTTGGCTATAAATGGCACTGTACGCGAAGCTCTTGGATTGGCTTCTATAATATATACAGTGTCATCTTTAACAGCAAATTGAATGTTAATAAGTCCTACCGTTTTCAGAGCTAAAGCTATCTTTTTGGTATGATCTTTAATCTGTTGTATCACATATTCTCCCAAATTAAATGGCGGAAGCGTAGCGTTACTATCGCCTGAATGAATACCACAAGGTTCGATATGCTCCATGATACCTATAATGTACACATCTTCGCCATCGCAAATCGCGTCAGCCTCTGCCTCAATAGCTCCATCAAGATAATAATCTAATAGCAATTTGTTGTTTGGAATATTTCTTAATAAATCAATTACGTGTTCCTCTAGCTCTTGTTTGTTAATCACGATTTTCATTCCTTGACCTCCAAGCACATACGAAGGACGCACCAACAACGGAAAGTCTAATTTGTCTGCCAAAGCTGAGGCTTCTTCCGCAGTTTCGGCTACTCCAAACTTAGGGAAAGGTATTCTTAACTCCTCAAGCAAGGCCGAGAATCTACCTCTATCTTCCGCAAGGTCAAGAGCGTCAAAACTCGTTCCTATAATCTTGATTCCATATTTATCCAATTTTTCCGCTAACTTCAAGGCTGTTTGTCCGCCCAACTGCACTATAACACCTTCTGGTTTTTCGTGGCGTATTATATCGTATATATGTTCCCAAAATACTGGCTCAAAGTACAACTTATCAGCAGTATCAAAGTCGGTAGATACCGTTTCTGGATTACAATTGATCATAATTGTTTCATAACCACATTCTTTTGCAGCCAACACACCATGAACACAAGAGTAATCAAACTCAATTCCCTGACCTATTCTATTTGGGCCTGAACCCAATACTACAATTTTCTTTTTATCAGATACTACACTCTCATTGTCTACATATACCTTACCGTCTTTTGTTTGTACACTTTCTTCAAATGTAGAGTAATAATAAGGCGTTTGGGCTATAAACTCTGCGGCACAAGTATCTACCAATTTATACACTCTATTGATGTTGAGTTCCTCTCTTTTCTTATACACCATACTTTCCACACAGTTTAGAGTATGAGCTATTTGTCTATCACCATATCCTTTCTGTTTGGCCTCGAGCAATAATTCTCGCGGAATTGTATCAATTGTATAGTTAGCCATCTCTTTTTCAAGAAGATACAATTCTTGATATTGACGCAAGAACCACATATCTATCTTAGTGATTTCATGGATTCTTGACAATGGGATTCCCATTGCGATAGCATCATAAATAACAAACACTCTATCCCAACTCGGATTAGCCAATTTTTCTAGGATTTGCTCATAATTGGTATAACCCTTACCGTCAGCTCCCAAACCATTACGTTTAATCTCTAACGATTGTGTAGCTTTATGAAGAGCCTCTTGGAACGAACGTCCGATACCCATCACCTCACCTACCGACTTCATCTGCAAACCTAAGGTTCTGTCTGCACCTTCAAATTTATCAAAATTCCAACGCGGTATTTTCACTATCACATAGTCTAAGGTTGGTTCGAACAGTGCCGAAGTAGATTTGGTAATCTGATTTTGTAATTCGTCAAGCGTGTAGCCTAGTGCCAGTTTGGTAGCAATTTTGGCAATAGGATACCCTGTTGCCTTGGAAGCCAATGCCGATGATCTACTTACCCTCGGATTGATTTCTATGGCTACAATATCTTCTTTCTGATCAGGAGACACAGCAAACTGCACGTTACATCCTCCTGCAAAATTTCCTATCGAACGCATCATTTTGATAGCCATATTTCTCATTTTCTGGAAGGTTGTATCCGAAAGCGTCATGGCTGGAGCTACTGTGATACTATCTCCTGTATGAATCCCCATAGGATCCATATTTTCGATTGAACAAATGATTACAACGTTATCATTTTTATCTCTCAAAAGTTCTAATTCATATTCTTTCCACCCCAAAAGAGCCTTATCTATAAGTACCTCATGTATAGGCGATGCTTCCAATCCTCTTGTCAATAATTGGTCAAATTCTTCCTTTTTATGAACAAAAGCCGCCCCTGTACCTCCAAGGGTAAACGAAGGACGAATTACCAACGGAAAACCAAATTCTTGAGCTATTTCTTTTCCTTCCAAAAACGAGGTCGCCGTTTTGGCTGGAGCATACGGCACGTCAATTTTGTCTAATAATTGTTTAAACTGCTCTCTATCTTCTGTGATGTTGATGGCATTTATATCTACACCGATTATTTTTACGTTATAATCCTGCCAAATTCCTTTTTCGTCAGCCTCAATACAAAGATTCAAAGCTGTTTGCCCTCCCATAGTAGGCAATACAGCATCTATATCTGGATGTTTTTCCAGAATTTCCACCAAAGATTTGGTAGTAAGAGGTTTAAGATATACATGATCAGCCATTGTAGGGTCTGTCATTATGGTAGCAGGATTAGAATTTATCAATACTACCTTAATACCTTCTTCACGCAACGAACGAGCCGATTGAGAGCCTGAGTAATCAAATTCGCAAGCCTGACCTATGATTATAGGTCCTGAACCAATTATAAGTACTGTTTTTATGGAGTTGTCTTTTGGCATCTTATTTTGTGTTTAAAGTAATTATTGTTTTTATAAGAGTTATAGTTTGACAAGTATTGAACAATTATAACAAATCAATACGATTCAATTATTTATAAAAAAAGTGTTATTTTACAATAAATAAAATAACACCCTGTTTATCACTAATTCACTAATTCCAAATTTCTGAGAATTACTTTTTGTGTCTTGGTTCAGAAGAAACTGTTAGTTTGTGTCTTCCTTTAGCTCTTCTACGAGCAAGGACTTTTCTACCATTTGCAGTAGCCATTCTTTCCATAAATCCATGTTTATTTCTTCTTTTTCTTTTCGATGGTTGAAATGTTCTTTTGCTCATTGCTATAAGTTTTTAAAGTCTTTTATTATTTTAATTATTTGTTATATCGTACTGGGGTGCAAATATACAATCTATTTTAGTACTATACAAATCTTTTTTCTTTTTTTTCTTGATAATTCCCCCTCTTAACTACACCCTATCTATTTTGGCTCCTAACTTTCTTAATTTTTGATCGATTTGTTCGTATCCTCTGTCTATTTGTTCAATATTCTGAATATTACTCACTCCTTTTGCCGAAAGAGCGGCTATCAGCAACGAAATTCCTGCTCGAATATCTGGAGAAGACATATTGGTTGCCCTGAGTTGGTGCTCAAAATCGTGTCCTATCACGGTTGCTCGATGTGGGTCGTTAAGAATTATCTTAGCCCCCATATCGATAAGTTTATCCACAAAAAACAGACGGCTTTCGAACATTTTCTGATGCACCAACAACGCTCCTTTTGCCTGTGTAGCCACTACGAGTATGATACTGAGCAAATCAGGAGTAAATCCTGGCCATGGAGCATCGGATATAGTAGGGATTGACCCATCAATATAGTTTTGTATAGTATATCCGTTCTCGTGTCTTGGAATATAAATATCATCGGCTCTACGCTCAATATTGATTCCCAACTTTGCAAATGTACTTGGAATAATTCCCAAATTATCCCAACTTACATCTTTTATTAACAATTCACTTTTGGTCATTGCTGCAAGTCCTATCCACGAACCTATTTCAATCATATCTGGCAATATTGTATGCTCTGTACCACCTAGTGCCTCCACTCCTTCTATTTCTAGCAAATTCGAACCTACCCCTTTGATTTTAGCTCCCATTCTGTTGAGCATTTTACAAAGTTGTTGTAAATACGGCTCACATGCGGCATTATAAATCGTTGTTTTTCCTTTTGCCAATACAGCAACCATTAATATATTGGCTGTACCAGTTACTGAGGCTTCGTCTAACAGCATATATGTTCCATTAAGCTGCTCAGCCTCTACGCCGTAAAAACTTTCCTCCTGATTATATCTGAATCTAGCTCCTAACTTTATAAAGCCTTCAAAATGCGTATCCAATCTTCTTCTTCCTATTTTATCTCCTCCTGGTTTAGGAATATAGGCCTTTCCGAATCTTGCCAAAAGCGGCCCTACTATCATTATCGAACCTCTGAGCGAACTTCCCTCCTCTTTAAAGGCATCTGAATACAAATAGTCAATATTGATGTCATCTGCCTGAAAAGAATAACTATTTGCACCTATTTTTTGTATCTTAACCCCCAAATTCTTAAGCAAAGACACCAATTTATTAACATCTATAATATCTGGAATATTGTGAATAGTAACCTTTTGGTCGGTAAGCAACACTGCACACAAAATCATCAGTGCTTCATTTTTTGCCCCTTGAGGTATTACCTCGCCTTGTAGTGGATGTCCGCCCTCAATTCTGAATATTGCCATAAACTAACTTTTCCTATTTTGTTTATAGTTGTTTTTTTGTTTTTTATTATTCTGCTGTCTGTTATTCTTTTTATCATTTTTAAGCAGTTCTTTAGCCTTAGACAGCTCTTGGTCAGATAATGCTAAGTTTATCTTTCCATTGGATAGTTCGTAAAGATGCGAAAATATAACCTCATCTTTTACCGAATCCTTGTTCCAATTAAGATACGATTTTTTCATGTGATTAGCAATAGCCTTTATTAAGGTATCTTTCGCTGGAGAATCTTCCAATTCACATGCTTTTGCAATCATATTATTGATATTATTTCCATAAAATCGGTATTTAGGAAACTTTTGAGGATAATCCAACTTATTTGGTCTGATATTCAACAACTCTTTAGACGGAATCGGAAACGGAGAGTCTACATCTAATTTAAAATCGGACATAATAAAAAGCTGATCCCATAGTTTGTGTTGAAAATCTGGAACGTCTCTAAGGTGCGGATTCATACTACCCATTACTGAAATGATGTATCTGACTAGCTTATTGCGTTCTTCTCTATCCTGAACCTCTAGGGCAGAATCTACCAATTTCTGTACATGTCTTCCGTACTCTGGAATAACGAGTTTAGATCTTTGAGAATTATATTCTAAAGAATCAACTGCATTAATAATTTCTTGATTCATATATAATATGTATTAAAGGGACAAGATGCCCTCAATATTGGAAACTTCTTTATATTTTTCTATTACATGATCTGGGCTTTGCATCTGCACCTCTACTGATATACTAGTGTATTTACCTGTTTTAGAAGCGGTTGTATTTATTACAGCCCCCATATTATCAAAAACAACATACACCTGTTCTATTTTTTCTTGTACTGTAGGCACTACAAATTTATATAAATATTTTGAAGGCCACCCAGAGGTATTTTCTAATTGTTCCCTCAGACGCGAATAAAATTCGTTTGTTTTATCACTCATAAAGATTCTAAATTGTTACTACAAAAGAAGAAAAGTGAACCACAAATATATAAGAATATATCGTAACTCGCAAATATTACTAATCCTAATTACATTTTTTTCATTAAATTTTTAATTTGCTCCACATAAGGATATAATGGTTTGTCATCTACCATATCTGGGAGTATTTTTCTTATTTGATTATACCAAGTTAATGTTGCCGTAGATACTTGATTTTGAATATCTAAAATCGTTATCGCCTGAACCACCGCCATAGCTTGTATTGCCATTACTTCAAATGTATTTTCAATTATTCTGTTAGTGATAGTGGCTGCATTGGTTCCCATACTCACTATATCTTGATTGTCGTTATTATTTGGAATACTATGTATGTACATCGGGTTGGACAAGGTCTGGTTTTCGGCTGTGGTCGATACAGCTGTAAATTGCACCCCCTGCAATCCGAAATTATACCCCAACTTACCCATATTAAGGAAAGGAGGCAAAATTTCATTTACCTTTGCATTGAGCAAATAGTTAATTTGCCTTTCGGAAAGCATACTCATCTTGGTTACAGCTATCTTAAGTTTGTCCATTTCGAGAGCCACGTAGTCTCCATGAAAATTACCTCCGTGATACACCTGTTGGGTTTCTATATCAACCAAAGGATTATCGCTTATAGAGTTAAATTCATCTTGAATTACCTCTTTGGCAAATGCAATGGTATCGTACACTGGCCCTAGAATTTGAGGTACGCATCTGAGCGAATAATACTCTTGCACTTTTTCTGTAAAAAAAGATTCTGTTCTATTGCCTGTATACAGATGTTCTTCTCGACGTTTAGTACGTTTGCTTCCGTCTATGTAATTGCGCATTTGCTGTGCTATAACCCGTTGTCCTTTATGCTTTTTGGCTTGGTTTAACGGCTCTGAAAAATGATCGTCATAGGTCTGAACTATCTCATTTACAGCCACAGACATCTTCACAGACCAATCCAACAACAACTCTGCATAAGCTATGTTAATAGCGGCTATTCCTGTCATCATTGAAGTACCATTCATCAATGAAAGTCCTTCACGAATTTTCACAGTCAATGGTTTTAGATGTTCCAACTTATAAACCTCTCTGGTCGATTTGCGTTCTCCCTTATAGATTACTTCGCCTTCGCCGATTAATACTAGTGCCAAATGAGCCAATTGCACCAAATCACCACTAGCTCCAACACCACCATGTTGAAATATAATGGGCGTTATATCTCTATTAACCAGCTCCTTCATCAACTCAATTACATCCAAATGCACTCCTGATTTGCCCAACGAAAGCGTATTTAGCCTACACAAAATAGCCGCTTTTACCATCAAAGGTTCAAAATAATCTCCCGAACCCGAGGCGTGGCTTCGAATCAGGTTGTATTGTAATGCAATACGGTCTTTATCGTCAATACGATATTGAGCCATAGGTCCAAAGCCTGTATTTATGCCATAGATGACCTTATTTTGGATAAAATTTTCCAAAAATTGAAAACTTTCTTCTATTTTTTGTTGTTGTAATTCTGAAATTACAACTTTTTGGTTGTTAAAAATGATATTTTTAAACTCTTCAAAATTCATCGTTTCTAAAATATTTTGAATAGACCTATATATTATCTCCCCTGAGGATTCTGTATTCTTTTTGAGCCTCTACATAGAAGATACTATCTTGATGTTCAAATATTATTCGCTCGTACAAATCCTTAGCTTTCTGTTTGTTATCTAATTTGTTTTGATAAATTCTGGCTGCGTAATACAAGGCTTCATCTTTAAAAATACTTTCAGAAAACTTTTCTATAAGCAACAAATAATATTCCAATGCCTTGTTGTAATCGCCCTCTTCCTCCAATATTTGCCCCAAACGGTACGTGGCTATTGGCTCTACTTGATGATTTTTAAATTCTTCGAGCATCCAAAACAATTTTTCTTTAGCCTGTACGGTTTGTTTTTTGTAAATCATAAAATCTACACCAGACAATTCTTTCAAGGCTGTATTTGTCGAATCAATAGTTACATCATTAATAGTCAAGTACAAATCCAACGCATCATTAGCAATGAGTTGTGAAGCGGTCGATTTGAGTACAGTAAGCTGTTTTAAAGCCCAAGGAAAATCGCCTTTAAAATAACTCGTTTGAGCTATTTTAAAATTTGCTTGATTTCCCATCTCGCTATTTTTCATATCATGCTCTACTTGAGAATAATAGATTAATGCTTGATTAAACTTTTCTTGATACAAATAAATATCCGCCAAATTCATTTTTATTTCGGACTGTTTATTAATGTGTATATTTTGCGATAACAAGTCCAAAAGTATTTGCTGTGAAAGTTGCGGTTTTTCGAGATAAAAAGCCATAAAACGTGCTTGTACCAACTGCAAATCAATGGTATTCGAGTTTTTTCCGTATTTTTCCAAAAATGCTTCTAACTCCTTCTGAATGATATGATAATCTTTGGTTGTAGCGGTATCAATCCTCATCTGAATCAACAGCGTATTTACCTGAATTTCAACATTAATATCCGAATTGTTTTCTAAAATAAATTCATAAATTTGCTTTGCTAGTTCAAAATCTTTGTCATTTGTAGCTAACTGAGCCAAATTCAAAATATTAAAAAAATCAGAAGATTCTCTTTTATAAATGGCTTTTTCTTGTACAAAAGCCCTATCGTATTGCTTTTGTTGAACAAAAAACCAACTCAAAAACTCGTTCCAATAAATATCTTGACTTTTCTGAACCCTCGACAACAGAGCCTTTCGGAGCGAATTTACGAACAATTCAGAATTTTGCTCATTCATAAAATACGACAACTGATTCTGAATCGAAACTGTGGCATTTTTGACCCTATAGGCATAATTCAGAAAAGACGCTATCATCTGATCAATATCGCCCAACTGCCCATATATTCTTCCTTTTTGGTAATCAAAATTCAGATTTTCGTTTTTAGCCTCTGCCTTTTGATATACTTCAAGAGCTTTTTCCAAAAGTTGCTTTTGTTCAAATGAATAGGCTATACTTGAGGCATAATTTACGTTTTGCTCTAACGAGGCTATAGCTTTGTTGTAGGCTTCTTGAGCTTTTGGCAAATCGTTCTGTAGTTGATAATTGTAGCCTAAATCAACGTACAAATTGGGTTGCTTGGTTCGTTTATGAAAATTCTCTATGAGTTTTGCTGATTTATCGTATTGTTTTAGAGCCTGATACGAAGCTACCAAATTATTAAAATGGGCGTAATTATTAGGATTTGACTTCATCAGTTCTTCATAAGCTATGATGGCTTTATCAAACTGAGATTTATCAAAATATTCTTTGGCTAAAACATCACTTTGACCCCAAAAATTGGAGTAACTAAACAACAATATGAACAATATCCACAACCTCATAATCAACCAAATTTTATTCTTCGTCCTGATATTCGTCATACAAAAAATTGTTGTATGGGAATCTGGTAATATGAATTTCTCTAACAGCCTGATACAATTTTTCTTTAAATTCTTCTATATTTTCCTTTTCCGTAGCTGAAATAAACAGCGTCTTATTTTCTCCAACCTTCGCCATCCAAGTTTGTTTCCAATCCTCCAAAGTATTGTGCTTTGAGGTTCGTTCTGTAATGAGGTCATCTTCTTCCAAAACAAGATGTTTATAATTGTCTGTTTTATTGAAAATCATAATCACAGGTTTGTCGTCAGCGGCTATATCCTTAAGAGTTTCGTTTACCGAAGTTATATGTTCCTCAAAATCAGGATGCGAAATATCAACCACGTGCAGAAGCAAATCGGCCTCGCGTACTTCGTCCAATGTGCTTTTGAACGATTCGACTAATTGTGTTGGTAATTTCCGAATAAATCCTACGGTATCTGAAAGCAAAAATGGCAGGTTACGAATCACTACTTTTCTGACTGTTGTATCCAAAGTTGCAAAGAGTTTGTTTTCTACAAACACCTCGCTTTTGCTAACAAGATTCATCAAAGTTGATTTGCCGACATTGGTATATCCAACCAAAGCCACTCGTACCATTGCTCCCCTATTACTGCGTTGTACAGCCATTTGTCTGTCAATTACGCCTAATTTTTCTTTCAGAAGGCTGATTCTATCTCTTACTATCCTTCTGTCGGTTTCTATTTCGGTTTCACCTGGTCCTCTGAGTCCTATTCCTCCTTTTTGACGTTCTAGGTGCGTCCACATTCCTGTAAGTCTGGGCAATAAGTATTGATACTGAGCCAATTCGACTTGAGTTCTGGCATACGAAGTTTGAGCTCTTTGTGCAAAAATATCCAATATCAAGTTTGTTCTATCCAACACTTTTACCCCTAATATCTGATTGAGATTTTTTTGTTGCGAGGGCGATAACTCATCGTCAAAAATAACCGTAGACACTTGATTTTCTTTTACATACAAGGCTATTTCGTCTATTTTACCTGCCCCTAAAAAAGTTTTTGAATTGGGGCGTTCCATTCTCTGTGAAAAGCGTTTGACCACCTCACCTCCTGCCGTAGTGGTTAAAAACTCTAACTCATTCAAATATTCTTCTAATTTATCTTGATTTTGTTGATAAGTAACTATACCTACAATTACTGTTTTTTCAAAACTAACAGACTTTTTTTCTAACATTTTCTTTTTTAGGATATAGATTGTATAATATACTCACAAAGGTAAGTATTGTATAATAAATTATTCCACAAAGATAATAATTTTCTCCTATTTTTTACAAACAGCAATATTTAGCTTTTGGATTTTGTATTTTAGAGCTGTTTTTAAACTTCTTCTTTTAGTAAAACACAAGAGTTGGTCATGATGAAGCACAACCAACTCTTGCTTTGGTATTTTGGATTTACTCTATTATTTAGCGAACATTCTTGATACTTTTTGAGCCTTCTTACTCTCAGAATAATCATAGAATCCTTCGCCAGATTTTACTCCTAACTTACCAGCCATTACCATATTTACCAACAAAGGATTAGGTGCGTATTTTGGATTTTTGAATCCTTCGTACATTACATTTAATATGGAAAGACATACGTCCAAACCTATAAAATCTGCCAATTGTAGTGGTCCCATCGGATGTGCCATACCCAACTTCATCACTGTATCTATTTCTTCTACTCCAGCCACCCCATTATAAAGCGTTTCAATAGCCTCATTAATCATTGGCATCAAAATTCTGTTTGCAACAAATCCTGGATAATCGTTTACCTCCACTGGTATTTTGCCCAACGTTTGGCTTATGTTGTATATGGTATCAAAAGTTTCTTTTGAAGTCGAATAACCTTTGATTATCTCTACCAACTTCATAATTGGCACAGGATTCATAAAGTGCATTCCAATTACCTTTTCTGCTCTACCTGTTACAGCGGCTATCTGCGTTATCGAAATCGATGAGGTGTTTGTAGCCAAAATCACATCGGACGGAGTAATTTCGGCTAATTGTTTGAAAATTTTCAATTTCAAATCTACATTTTCGGTTGCAGCCTCTACCACCAAATCTACCCCTACCACGCCATCTTGAATATCTGTGTAAGTAATGATATTGCCTATGGTTTTTTGTTTATCGACTTCTGTTATTGTTCCTTTGCTAACCATTCGATCAAGGTTTGTAGCTATGGTCAGCATTCCCTTTTCCAAAGACTTCTCATTAATATCTATCAGTTTTACGGTAAAACCAGCTTGAGCAAATGTATGAGCAATTCCATTACCCATTGTACCCGCCCCTATTACAGCTATATTTTTCATCTTTTATATATTTTTTTAATTTTAATTATTTTTCTTAAAGCAATCAATTATCTGAAGAGCCACCTCCAATGCTTTTGTAGCGTCTTCCAAAGTTACAATTGGCGTAGTGTTGCCCTCTATGGCATCTGCAAAGGCTTCCAATTCTTCTTGAATAGCGTTATTTGGTTTTATCTGCGGATTTTCAAAATATATTTGTTTGCGTACGCCCTCTGCATTTTGTAAAATCAAATCGAAATCACCAGGTTTTTCTGGAGCATCTTTCATACGGACAACTTCTGCTGTTTTTTCAAGATAATCAACCGAGATATAAGCATCTTTCTGAAAAAATCTGGTTTTTCGCATATTTTTCAAGGAAATTCTGCTCGAGGTAATATTTGCCACACAACCATTTGCAAACGCTATCCGAGCATTAGCTATATCTGGAGAATCACTAATTACCGATACTCCACTGGCTGTAATATTTTTGATTGGCGAATTTACCACGCTCAATATCACATCAATATCGTGTATCATCAAATCCAATACCACAGGTACATCTGTTCCTCTTGGATTAAACTCTGCCAAGCGATGCGTTTCTATAAACATCGGATTATCAATCATTTCCCTCACTTCTTTGAAAGCAGGATTGAATCGTTCCACATGTCCAACCTGTCCTTTGACTCCATATTTTTGCGTAAGCTGCAGAATTTGATTTGCCTCGTCCAAAGTGTTGGTTATCGGCTTCTCTATAAAAATATGTTTTTTGGACTCAATTGCCTTTTTGGCACATTCAAAATGCGAAAGTGTTGGCGTTACAATATCCACCACATCTACCGCCCAAATGAGTTCGTCAATATCTTCAAAATACCGATAGCCAAACGCTTCCGATACCTTTAAAGCCTGTTCTTTATTTGGGTCATAAAATCCTACCAATTCATATTTGGACGATGCCTGAAGTACCCGCAGATGAATTTTGCCCAAATGCCCTGCACCCAAAACTCCTATTTTTAACATATAAATTGTTTGCTATTTTTCCGTAAAAGTATACAATTCTTTTAAATTGTAAAAATATTATTCTCTTTCTTTCGAGTTTTTTATCAAAATAGGACTTAAAGAAGTTTCTATTTTAGTAAATTTGCGACAAAATTTATAACTAAAATATGAACAACGATATTAATAAGCTCGTGCCAAAAGCTATTTGGAAAAACTTCTCCGACCTCAATGCCGTACCCCGACCTTCCAAAAAAGAAGAAAAAGTGATTAACTTTATGCTCGATTTTGGAAAAAAATTAGGACTACCAACCATTAAAGATAAGGTTGGTAATGTAATTATTACCAAACCTGCCACTGTAGGTATGGAAAATCGCAAAACTATAATATTACAATCGCATTTGGATATGGTATGTCAGAAAAATAACGATACCGATTTTGATTTTGACACTCAAGGAATACAAATGTATATTGATGGTGATTGGGTAAAAGCCAAAGGAACCACTCTTGGGGCTGACAATGGGATTGGCGTAGCAACTATTATGGGAATTTTGGAATCGAAAGACATTCCGCATCCTGCTATAGAAGCCTTGTTTACCATTGACGAAGAAACAGGAATGACTGGTGCAATAGGACTCGAAGGCGGATTACTCAAAGGCGAAATTCTGCTAAACCTTGACACCGAAGAAGACAACGAAATAGATATAGGCTGTGCTGGTGGAATAGATGTTACTGCTCATCGCGTTTTTTCTACAACTCCTTTTAACGGAAAGGCTATAAAACTGGAAGTCAAAGGATTACAAGGAGGGCATTCTGGAATGGATATTCACAAAGGTTTTGGAAATGCCAACAAAATCCTCACTCGATTTATGTATTTGGGGCTTAACAACCACATACAACTTATTGACATCAATAGTGGCGGACTTCGCAATGCCATTCCTCGCGAGGGAATTGCCATTTTTAATGTAGCTGATACTGATACTTTTGTGAAATTGGCATCAGAACTCAAAACACAAATACTTGATGAATTTGCCTCTATAGAAAAAAATCTTCTTATCAATATCGAAACCGTAACCGTAACAAGTGTAAGCAACGCCATCTCGACCAACGATTCTGCCCAAATCATTAAAGCACTACATGCAGCACACAATGGGGTATTCAGAATGTCGCCTGATGTATCGGATTTGGTTGAAGCCTCAAACAACTTGGCTCGTGTAGAACTCAAAGATGGTCATTTTAAGGCTTTAAACCTTACGCGCTCATCTGTAGAATCTACCAAATTGCAGGTAGCTACCCAACTCAAATCGTGTTTTGAACTAGCTGGTATACAAGTCGATTTTTCTGGCTCGTATCCAGGTTGGAAACCCAATATGAATTCTGAAATTTTAAAAGTTTTGGTTGCTATCTACGAAAAACAAAACCAATCCAAACCTGAGGTTGTGGCGTGTCATGCAGGTTTAGAATGCGGAATACTCGGCACCAACTATCCGAATATGGATATGATTTCGTACGGCCCTACCATCAAAGGAGCTCATTCTCCAGAGGAACGTGTAAGCATTTCTTCTGTAGAAAAATTTTGGAAATATACTTTAGAAATTTTAGAAAATATTCCTACTAAATAATAGAATTTTAATAATTTATATTGTAGTATTCTAAGAAAGATATTACTTTTGTTCAAAATTTAATTAAAACTAATATGACTCAAAACTTTAATCCATGGCATAATGTAGAGCCTACAACAAAAAACAGTGATGTGGTAAACGCTATTATCGAAATCCCTCAAAATTCTAAAGCTAAATACGAACTTGACAAAAATTCAGGATTGTTATATTTGGACAGAATTTTATCTTCGCCTATGCGTTATCCGTCTAATTATGGTTTTGTACCCAAAACATATTGTGATGATAAAGACCCTCTTGATATCTTAGTAATTTCGCAAGTAGAAATCAGCCCGATGTGTATTGCTCCTGCCAAAATTGTTGGTGTTATGAAAATGGTTGATAATGGCGAAGGCGATGACAAACTTATAGCGGTATCGGCTGGAGACCCTTACTTTAAGGATATCAATGACATTTCTGAGCTTCCGAGAATTATGGTTGATAGTATCAAAGTTTTTTTTGAGGATTACAAAAAATTAGAAAACAAAACAGTTACAATCGAAGGAGTTTTCGGAAAGGCTGAAGCTATGGAAATTTTAGAAGAAAGTTACGTACTTTATAAAAAAGAATTTTCTAAATAATTGTCTTATCGAACTCATCTCGACTTTTCGTTTTGTTTGAATTTTCTGAGTCCTAAGACGATAAAAGCGAGGTTATTAAAACCTAACCAACTACTTACGGTAGTGTCAAAACGATTTAAAACCGAACGAAAACTGTCCATCCAAGCGTTGCTTCTTTCAATAGTGTAACGCTCTTTGTAGCGTTTTTTATCGAAATAATTTTCCGTTTCGGAGTCTGATTTTTTGTTTCGTTTGTTTTCACAAATATTAGCGACAATGCCCTCCGAAGCGGTTATTTTTCGAAGATTTTCGCTGTCAAAACCTGCATCAAAATTTACAAATCCAACAGGTCTGCCAAGCCTCTTCTTTACACCATTTTCGGTAATGTCCAAACACGGTTTTGTAACTCGGAACAACCTCTGAAAATAGTTGTTCCATAGGCAAAAAAGCCCATTGAACACCCGTTTTTAACTTATATAAAATACAGTTAATAATCTCACTAACAGGTGCTTTTCATTTAAATCCTCTTTTTCTTTTAGGTAGATGTGGGATAATTTCTCTTTCTATCGTATCTTTGTCCTGTACTACAAACAAGGTTTTAGGTTTTTATGTTTTGCACCACAAAAATCGTAATTCCTTGTTTGTTTTCAAAAAGTCAAGATAGACTCAACAAAAAATACGTTATTGTAAATTATATTTATTACATTTGCCTTATATAGAAACATAAAATTTATTACTTATGAAAAAAACATTACTTTCTTTAGCACTTTTAGTAGCTACTTCTTTAGGTGTAAAAGCTTAAGTTTTACTTGACGAAAACTTTAATGGTTTTGATGCTACCAATTGGCCAAATGATCAGTGGGTACAGCACAACGTTGATGGTCAGACTGTTTCTAACTCTGCTGATTTTGCGTCATTGACACCAGCTTTCCAAAATACCACTTGGACTATATTGAATCTTAACGATGAACCAGACAATAGATTTGTTGCCTCAACATCTTGGTTTATGGATTCTAATGTCGCTGCAAACAGATGGTTGGTATCACCAACAATCAATCTAACTAATTTATCTTCGAACAATGTAGTTTTGACATTTAAAGCAGCCTCTGCCGACACACAGCACCTAGATGGATACAATCTTTACGTATCAACAACTGGTACTGAGGTAACAGATTTTGGTACTGATTCTATTATTTCTGTTTTAGAAGTGCCTAGTGATGATTGGACAACATATACTGTTGATTTATCTAGTTATATAGGGCAAACTATACACATAGGTTGGCAACACGTAGCTACTGATAAATTTCTAATTTTACTTGATGATATTAAAGTTGAAGTTGGTGATAATGTAAGTACTGACAACTTTGTTAAATCAACATTCAGTGTATATCCAAACCCAGCATCTGACCTAATCAACATAACTTCATCGGAGAGTAACATTGCCAAAATTACAATTTCTGATATAAATGGACGTGTTGTAAAATCATTTGATTTTAACAATGTTTCTGAAACTTCATTAAACATCTCTGATTTAGCAAATGGAGTATATATGCTAAATTTTGACAATGATGGGGTTATATCTACTAAAAAATTCATTAAAAAATAACGCAAAATTTTAAATTAATAAACAAAAAAGAAGCTGTCCAAGACTTTTCGGACAGCTTTTTTAGTTTTCAAAAACACTACAAGCAGTATTTATTTGTAAATTCTAACTCAACAAGCTATTGTTTTTTAACATATTTGGTCAAAATCACTATAGATTGCCCTTCTATTTTACCTTCAATCTGCTCGTGATTATCCCTCACAAGTTTTATATTTCGGACTGCTGTTCCAATTTTAGCATTAAGGGTAGACCCTTTCACATCTAAATCCTTAATTAAAGTTACCGTATCGCCATTCGCCAATACATTTCCATTACAATCCTTGTGCAATTCTGACCCCTCTAACAAATGGTCATTCGTAGCCTCAGCCCAAGCAAGTAATTCATCGTCCAAATACATCATTTCCAAGGCATCAGAAGCCCAACTTTCGTTTCTAAACCTATTGAGCATTCTCCACGAAACTACCTGTGCCGCAGGAACTTCACTCCACATAGAGCTTAACAATACACGTTCCCAAAATTTTCCGTCCAATTCTTCTCTTTTTTCTATTTGATCCAAACATTTTTTACTGATTAACAGTACGCCATCTGCACTATTATCTTTAGCAAATGGAACATGATACTGATGTAAATTGCCTGATTCTCCACTAAGTTCACATTTTTCTGAACTTCTTTGTTTTAAAATATCTTCTAACTTCATTTTATATAAATATTATTTTTTTTACCCAATCACACCGCTACCGATAAGCTCGTCTTCGGCATACCAAACAGCGAATTGCCCCTCAGTAACAGCACTTTGCGGATTTTCAAAATGAATAAACAATCCGCTTTTAGTCTTATATAAAACCGCTTTTTGCAAGGGTTGTCGGTAACGGATTCGCACCATAACTTCTTTACTTTCACCTGCTTGCAAAGCCAAATCAGGACGAACCCAATGCAATTCCGCATCGCTGATAAACAAGGCACTTCGGAAAAGTCCTCGATGTGTATTTCCCTGTCCTACGTATATAACATTCTGACTTACATCGGTTTCTATTACAAAAAGCGGCTGAGGAGTTCCGCCTACGTGTAGCCCTTTTCGTTGCCCTTTGGTGAAATAATGAGCCCCTTGATGTGAGCCGACTTTTTTTCCGTCAGAAGGTTGATAATGAAATCGTTGCGACAAATATTGCAATTCATCTTCGTAAGTTTTAAACGTTTTTAGGTTGTCAAACACCTGATAACCTTTCCAATCGGTCGGAATTTCAACAATATCGCCTGTTTTGGGCTGCAGTTTTTGTTGTAAAAATTCAGGCAAACGCACCTTCCCGACAAAGCAAAGTCCCTGAGAATCTTTCTTTTCGGCGGTAATCAGTCCTTGCTCGGCAGCGATGGCTCTGACCTCTGATTTTTGAAGTTCCCCAATCGGAAAAAGAGCCTTACTGAGCTGGTATTGTGATAGTTGGCACAAAAAATAGGACTGGTCTTTATTGATGTCTTTCCCAGAGAGCAAACGATAGATTTTTTCACCATTGATTTCGATTTCTTCCTTTCGGCAATAATGCCCCGTTGCCACGAAATCTGCCCCAAGCGAAAGAGCCAATTTCATAAACACATCGAACTTTATCTCTCTATTACACAGCACATCAGGGTTGGGCGTACGTCCGTTTTCGTACTCGTTAAACATATAATCCACGATGCGTTGTTTGTAAGGTTCGCTCATATCAACGGTCTGAAACGGAATGCCCAATTTTTCGGCAACCAAAAGAGCATCGTTGCTGTCTTCCAGCCACGGACACTCGTTGGAAATGGTTACCGAATCATCGTGCCAGTTCTTCATAAAAAGCCCAATCACCTCATACCCTTGCTGTTGCAATAAATACGCTGCCACACTGCTATCCACACCACCCGAAAGCCCTACGACTACTTTTTTCATATATTTTTATTTTCAGTACAAAATTACATTATAATATTTTTAAACACTACTAACTGATGAAAAAAATTAAAAAATCCATAAAATCACTAGATAAAATCATTGATTTTCAGACATTTAAACCAAAGCTTACCCAAACCAACAAATCACCTCTAAAATTCTCCTACCATAATACGACCGCCACTTTCAGGAGAATCTCCCTAAAATAGATACCTTCCAGAGCTAAAAACTCATCTTTATAAAACCCTACAATACGCGTAAGTTTTGAAAAACCTGAAGTACGATGCTCTTTCCAAGTTTTCCCATAGTCATAAGAAAAATAAACGGCTTTTAAACACCTAAAATCACAAACAAAATTCTTCATAGGATTCTTTATTTACTTTTGCATCTATTTTACAAGTATTTTCAGTTTTACTTTTTTCAGTGGATATTTAGATTCATATTCCGTAAAAGAATAAGATTTTACTCCTTTATTTAATTGAGGGTCTAAAACTTGTTTTGAAAAAGATGTAAATCTTCTATAAAAAATGAGTTAAATTCTTCAGTTTTTAATAGATTTTCTACATTAATAACAAAAACTTGTCCATTTACAACTATACACTCTGTATTTTTTAAAATAAAAGAAAAATCATTTCTTAAAGTATATATAAAATTAATTGAAACATCGTATTTGGTTGATTCAAAAGGATTTTTTCTGAGCCATTCTTCAAAAAATGCTAAATCGTTCTTTTTCAAGGCTTCTTCCCATTTTTCGTCAGGTAAAAAAGTATACATAAATTCCCCCTTATGATATATCTTAAACATTTGTCTATCAGGATAATTCTTAAAATCAACATAAGAAAGTAAATTATCTTTGTCTTTATAGTTTAAAACACCCTTTTTAAAATCAAAAATAGGATAAATGATAATTTCCAAACTATCAATATCGCCAGTATAAAGTTCTGCATAATTTTCATTTCTTTTTTTCAATAACTTATTGACTTCTATCATCTTACTTATGTAGTTTTTTGCAACTTGTTCATAACAACTTTTTTCATAAACGAAAGTGATGATTTCTTCTTGTGCCATTTTTTGTGATATGTTACTTGTGCTTTTACAGCCCAATAACTGCAATAAAAATAATAAAAACAATAGTTTTTTCATAGGCTTCCTCTTATGCAATTTGGTGAATACAAACAAAATAAGGTTCTAAATATACGACTTTT
>JAUMYH010000104.1 GCA_030528745.1 Bacteroidota bacterium | reverse complement strand
GGACGCCAGGTTTTCATCCTGGTAACAGGGGTTCGATTCCCCTACGGACTACAATAAAAACTTTATAATATAATGGCAAATCATAAGTCAGCTTTAAAAAGAATTAGAAGTAACGAAAAAAAGAGAGTGTTAAATAGATACCAACACAAAACCACTCGTAATGCAATAAAAGCACTTCGTTTGTCTACTGACAAAACTGAGGCTCTTGCTAAACTTCCTTTGGTTATATCTATGATTGACAAACTTGCTAAGAAAAACGTAATTCATAGCAACAAGGCTTCTAATCTGAAATCAAAATTAACCAGACACGTATCTGGTCTATAAAACAATAAATCTTATTTATTAAGAGTATTTACCTCTGGATTAACCTCTGACGAAAATCGTGAATGTTGGTTCAGTTTTTTAATTTTAAAAAACTAATAAAGATGTCAAATTTAGTAAAATTCGTACAAGACGAATTCGTAACAAAAAAAGATTTCCCTACTTTTGCAGCTGGTGATACTATCACAGTTTATTATGAAATCAAAGAGGGAGAAAAAACAAGAACCCAGTTCTTTAAAGGAGTAGTTATTCAACGTAAAGGAAGCGGATCATCTGAAACTTTTACAATTCGTAAAATGTCAGGTTCGGTAGGTGTAGAGCGTATCTTCCCTATCAACCTACCTGCCTTACAAAAAATAGAAGTAAACCAAAGGGGGAAAGTGCGTAGAGCTCGTATTTTCTACTTCAGAGAACTTACTGGTAAAAAAGCTAAAATTAAAGAAAGAAGAAGATAATTCGCCTTTACTTACAAATATCAAAAAAGGATTCCATTGTGGAGTCCTTTTTTTATTCCAAACAAATTTAACACTTTTAAAGTGTATTTTTTTCTATCAAAATTATTAGAATACAACAAAAATATATACTTTTGTTTTTCATCTTGTTAAGAACATCTAAAATTAACTCTAATAAGGATTATGAAAAATTTGCTTTTCTTTATTTGTCTTTTGTATTATGGTCATATCTTAGGACAAACAACTGGTTTACAGGTTACGAAAACCAGTCCAAACACTACTTTCGAAGTAAATAGTACTGTAACTTTTACCATTACCATCAGTAATAGTGGTCCTAGCACAAATATTACAGTAGTTGATAATGTACCTGTAGGAACTACCAATATGCAATGGTATAGAGGTTTTTTTGAAGCCTTTGGCTACGGTTCTATCAATGAAACCTTGCCAATTGCTAATGGTGAAACCATCGTATATCAAATAGAATTATACATTCCTCCAACATACAACCCTAATGTAACTGTTACAAACACAGTAACTGTATCGTCAAATAACCAAACAGTTACCGCTACCGCCACAATTAATCCAGCACCTAACTATGTAACAATAGACACAACTCATTCCATTGATTATTTAGTTGAAAATGTATTACTCAAAAATGTATGTCCTGGACTTGTTTATAACATTAACAGCTCTACATGTAGCCCTGGATCTACCGCATCAGGTATTGGTTATTTTTCTAATAACAATTCTAATTTTCCGATGGAAAAGGGGATCATCATTCGCAACGGAGATGCCAATCTTTCTCAAGGACCATACACGGGAGTTGATTTTTCTTCTTCCTGTAGTGGAACTGGGGCGACTGATTCTTTCTTACAAAATTTGGCAAATCAAGTACAACCTGGAGGAAATATACAAGATGTTACTTTTTTGGAGTTTGACTTTGTACCAATGAAAGATGAATTAAGTTTTGATTTTTTATTTTCATCAAACGAATATGGTCCATTTCAATGTACTTTCTCCGATGTTTTTGGTTTTCAACTAACAAACCTTGTTACAGGTGTTTCTGAAAACTTAGCTGTAATTCCAGGAACAAATACTCCGGTTTCGGTAGGCTCTATAAGAGATTCACAATACAATTCAAGTTGTGCATCAGCAAATCCTCAATATTTTGCTTCTTTTAACGATCCAAATTATACACCTAATGCTCCTATCAATATGAGAGGTCATACTATACCAATGACCGCTAGTGCTGAAGTAGTGCCTTGTACACCTTATAGAATACGCTTTGCAGTAGGAGACTTTAACGATAATCAATTTGATACTGCAGTATTCTTATTGGCTGGTTCTTTTGACATTGGAGATGTCGATTTAGGGGATAATCATTTGATATCTAACGGTATGGCAATTTGTCCTAACGAAAGTATAACACTTGACACTGGACTTACTAATAGCTCTGGTTGTATTAATTTTGATTTTCAATGGTATAAAGATGGTAATCCTATTAATGGAGCTACTAGTCCTACTTTAGAGGTATCCAACCCTGAACAAGGAATGTTTTCTGTAACCATAACAGCTAGTGTTACTTTAGACAACTCACAAATAATATGCCATCTTCCTCAGGGTCAAATTATTATAGAAAGCGAGATAATCAACACTTCTTCTTTAAGTAACAAATCTCAATGTACTAATACTTTTGACCTTACTGAACAAGAAACTGCTATGATGGTAGGTATTCCAAATCCTGCCGACTATGAGATTTCATATTACAATACCTCATTACAAGACGCTCAAAATGGAGCGAATCCTATTAATTTCCAGTCCACAAACAATAATATTCACGCTTATCAGGTAGCCGTAGGGCAGACACAAACCATCTATGTACGGGTTGAAAATGTAGGAACTGGATGTGCTAAAATTGAGAGCTTTACACTTACTGTTCTTGATTGTCAGATTACCACTCCTGATGATGTTGCGGTATGTGATAACGACCAAAATGGTAACGAAGTTTTTAATTTATCTGATTTTGACGCAGGAATTCTATCAGGGCTTACTGGTTTTGATGTTAGTTACCACCTCACTCAAAATGATGCTGATAATGGAACTAATCCTATAACAAACACAGCAGCTCCTAATGGTCCTACCATTAGCGTTAATACAGGGATTACACAACAAATTTGGTTTCGTGCCTCAGAAGTTGCCAATCCGAATGCCTCTATCGTTGATAGTTTTAACCTCACGGTTCACGCTATTCCGAATCTAAATACTGCTATTACGGATTATTTGCTTTGTGAGCAAAATGGCGATGGGCAAGAGGTTTTTGATTT
>JAUMYH010000028.1:8426-29113 GCA_030528745.1 Bacteroidota bacterium | reverse complement strand
AGCTAATATTCAAATGTTTAATAAGTAATTTTAGGGGAATTTGCCTTGCAAAGGTTTCTCTATATATTTCATCTTACATTTATTTTTTAGCCAATTCACATCTTAATTAATTGGCACTTAACTTTAAAATGGAATCTCTATCCTTGTTTTTTAACAAAAATATTTTTTCTCCTCTAAATCGGAGTATCACCTTCTCGCCACTTTGTATCCAAAAAGATTTTATAGTGTCCGAATAATGAGGCTCTTTGTGAAAAATTAGTGAAGAGGCTCTATTTTTTACTTTCGGAATTTTAAAATACCCATTTGCATCGGAATAGGTTTCTAAATCGCTTCGCATAAGTGTTATTTTTACGCCATATAGAGGCTTTTCTTCTATTCTATCGTAAATATATCCGTAGTAATATTTTGAACTACAAGACATTACAAACATAGCAGACACTATAAAAAACAAAATTGATAGCTTATTTTTCATTAATCCGACATTGAATTTGACAATCTAAATTACGGAAATTCACTCATTGCTACAAATATGAGAAAAATTTTTTATTTTTTAGCTCCTCAGATAATTTGCAAAATCCACATTCAAACTCTTTTTGATTTTTTATACTTAATTGTTAAACTTGACATATTCAAAATTATAAAGGCATATTTTTTGATATACCAAGAAGTATAATAGTTTATAACAATGAGACAATCATTCATTATAATTTTAATGTTTTTATCTTATTTTTGTTTTGGTCAAATTGACAAAGCAAAGACATTATCATTGGAAATACTTCCTGAAAAAAATACAGACGAAATTGATATTAAACCCATAACAGAAAGGGAGTTACCCTCTCTTTCTGATTTTGAAAAAGACATTGCATCGCCCAGTTTTGCTAAACCTAACAATAAAAGTATTTTTGAAAAACCTAAATTTCAGATTCCGAATGAAGACATAACCAATCGTTTAAAAAAAGAATTTAAACGAGAGGACGATTTTAATATTAAAGAATTTCAACGCAATCAGTATTTTGGCGATTTTAAAACCAATTCCGAATATGCTCGTATCATATATCGGGATCATCTTGCTTTTGATGGCGATCGGGTACGGATTGTAGTAAATGGCAACATCACGCATCAAGACGTACTTTTAGAGCCAAACTACAAGCAATTAGATGTACATTTGGCTGAGGGGTTCAACAAAATCGAAATCATAGCCCTCAATCAAGGGAGTTCTGGCCCTAATACCGCTGAATTTCAAGTATATGACGACAATGGTACGCTTATCAACAGTAATCAGTGGGAACTCGCAACTGGGTACAAAGGCACTATTATACTGACCAAAGAATAGTTATATATTCAGATGTATCCAACATTAAAACTATCCTAAAATCCTATGGAATATTTAGATATTTGTGAGTCTGTAATGAAATTTGCCATTTGGGGCGCTTTTTCACATAAGCGATAATATCTTCGGTTATGCTGTCTTTTTTTGACCATTCAGGCTGAAGATACAATCTGCAAGTAGGATTTACTCGTTTGGCTTGTTCTTCGGCAAAAACAAAGTCGTGCTGATTATATATGATTATCTTTAATTCTTGAGCTAAATGATATGCCTCTTCTACAGGAAGTTTTGTTTTTTTGGGCGAAAGACACACCCAATCCCAATGTCCTGTAAATTTATAAGCCCCTGATGTTTCGATATGTATTCGGAATCTCTCATTTTTCAAAGCCTTTGTTAAAGATTCCATATCCCACATTAATGGCTCTCCTCCCGTAATTACCACAACATGCGTATTGGTTTGCTTTATTTGAGCAACAATTTCTTCAATACGCATCGTTGGATGCTTATCGGCTTCCCAACTTTCTTTTACATCGCACCAATGACAGCCCACATCACAACCCCCAATACGAACAAAATAAGCAGCTGTACCAGAGTAAGCTCCCTCGCCCTGAATGGTATAAAAATGTTCCATTACAGGCAAAGCAACCGAAGTATTCATTTCGTTATTCATCTTTATACCAAATTATTATTTATCATATATTCTGCTATTTGAACCGTATTTGTAGCTGCTCCTTTACGAAGATTATCCGCTACAATCCACATATTTACAGTATTGTTATTGCTATAATCTCTACGGATTCTACCAACAAACACCTCGTCTTTTCCTTGAGCGTAAATCGGCATCGGATAAGTAAATGTATCTATATTGTCTTGCAAAACAACCCCAGGGGTTTGATGCAAAATTGTACGTAATTCGTTTATATCAAAATCTTTATCGAATTCAATATTTACAGACTCAGAATGTCCGCCTACTATAGGCACACGCACCGCAGTAGCTGTAATTTTGATAGAATTATCATCAAGTATTTTTTTAGTTTCATTTACCAATTTCATCTCCTCTTTGGTATAGCCGTTATCTTCAAAAACATCACATTGCGGTATTGCGTTTCGATGAATCGGATATTTATATGCCATCTGATCTTTTATACCTTGATATTCATTTTCTAATTGTTGTACAGCTTTTACACCTGTACCTGTTACTGATTGGTAGGTCGAAACCACAATACGCTTAATTGTATATTGCTTGTGTAAAGGAGCAAGTACCATAACTAGCTGAATTGTAGAACAATTTGGGTTAGCAATAATCTTATCGTCAGAGGTTAATACATCAGCATTTATTTCAGGAACAACCAACTTTTTAGAGACATCCATTCGCCAAGTTGAGGAATTATCTATAACAACAGTTCCCTGTTGTACAAACCTCGGAGCCCATTCTTTGGAAACCTTACCTCCTGCTGAAAAAAGAGCCAATGTTGGCTTCATGTTTACCGCCTCTTCCAAGGAACGGATCTGATATGCTTTACCTTTAAAATTAATTGTTTTTCCAACTGATTTTTCCGAAGCAACTGGTATAAGTTCCGTGATGTCAATATTTTTATTTTCTAAAATCTCCAACATCACCTGTCCTACCATTCCTGTAGCTCCTACAACAGCTATTTTCATATAATTATGATTTGTTTTTATATAAATTTATTATCAAAAAAAAGACTACCACTAATGATAGTCTTTTGAATATTTATAATCCCATTATCTATACAAGCATCGTAACAGGATTCTCAATATATTGTTTTAGAGTCTGCAAAAATTCAGCTCCTGTAGCACCATCTACAGTACGATGATCACACGCCAAAGAAAGCATCATGGTGTTGCCTACCACAATCTGACCATTTTTAACCACTGGCTTTTCAACAATAGCTCCCACAGAAAGTATTGCAGAATTAGGTTGGTTGATAATTGAGGTAAAAGATTCTATTCCATACATTCCTAGATTAGAAATCGTAAATGTACTGCCCTCCATTTCATTTGGTTGAATTTTCTTACTTCTTGAGCGAGAAGCTAGGTCTTTGACTGCTGCTCCAATTTGCGTTAGCGTAAGTGTATCGGTATATTTAACAACTGGTACTACCAAACCTTCGTCTACTGCCACAGCAACCCCAATATGAATATGACTATGGATTAATGTAGTGTCATTATTCCATTGTGAATTAACTTTAGGGTGTTTTTTCAAAGCCATAGCTACAGCCTTAATTACCATATCATTAAACGACACTTTGGTATCTGGAATCGAGTTTATAGCTTTACGAGATGCTATAGCCTGATCCATATTTACCTCTATATTTAAGTAAAAATGTGGAGCTGTAAATTTAGATTCGGTCAACCTCTTAGCAATTACCTTACGCATTTGCGAGTTTTTTACCTCTTGAGTACCTTCATTTAGTATTTGAGGAGCTGCAGTAACTGGTGGTTGAGCTACCGCTGTTGGTTTATTAACAACATTATTTTGAGACGAGTAATTTTCGACATCTTGTTTTACTATACGTCCATTTTCGCCCGAACCTTTGATTTTACTAATGTCGATACCTTTGTCTTGTGCTATTTTTCTAGCTAACGGAGACGCAAACACTCTTCCAGTTACAGACGATTCTTGATTTGATTGTTCTGGTACTACAATTTGTTTTTCTGTTACAGTAACAGACGGAGCTGTATTTTGCACAGATGCACCTGTTCCATTCAGCACCGTAGATATATCTGCACCTTTTTCGCCAATAATAGCCAAGATACTATCTACAGGAGCAGACTGACCCACCTGTACCCCTATATGTAAGAGTGTACCTGAATGAAAAGATTCAAACTCCATAGTAGCCTTATCTGTTTCGATTTCCGCCAAAATATCGCCTTCCTTTACGGTATCGCCTATATTTTTAAGCCATGAAGCTACAGTACCTTCGGTCATCGTATCACTCAAACGAGGCATTGTTATCACATTCAAGTTATTTGATTTTAGAGCAGAAGCAACAGGCTTCTCTTGAGGTTGCTCCACTATTGGCATGTTAGATGTAGTTGGAGCATCGGCGTTAATGAGCTTCGATATATCCTCATTTTTATCTCCAATGATAGCCAAAATACTATCTACAGGAGCCGTATCTCCTTGTTGCACACCAATATACAGCAATATTCCCGAATGAAAAGACTCAAATTCCATAGTGGCTTTGTCTGTTTCGATTTCCGCCAAAATATCTCCTTCCTTTACGGTATCACCTATTTTTTTTAGCCACGTAGTCACCGTACCATCGGTCATGGTATCGCTCAGACGAGGCATTGTTATAACTTGTGCCATGTTTAATAATTATAATTTATGTGGTAAAAACGGATAATTTTCTTGAATATATACGTTGTCGTACATTTCATTTAGCGAAGGATAAGGTGATTCTTCTGCAAAACGTTCGCATTCATCTACCAAATCTTTAACTCTATTATCAATAATTTCAATCTCTTGTTCTGTAGCGTAACCTTTAGCCTTTATTATATCCAAAACCTGAGTAATTGGGTCTATCTTTCTGTACTCTTCTACCTCTTGTTTGGTTCTATAATGTTGGGCATCAGACATCGAATGTCCTCTATAACGATAGGTTTTCATTTCCAAGAAAGTAGGACCTTCGCCTCGTCTAGCTCTTTCGATAGCCTCGTGCATTGCCTCTGCTACTTTTATAGGATTCATACCATCAACTGGAGCTGAAGGCATTTCATATCCTCTACCCAATTTCCAAATTTCGGTATGATTAGCTGTACGTTCTACCGAAGTTCCCATGGCATAACCATTATTTTCACAAATAAACACTACTGGCAACTTCCACAACATAGCCATATTAAACGATTCGTGTAATGAACCTTGTCTTGCTGCTCCATCACCAAAATAGGTAAGCGTTACACCACCTGTTTTAAAATATTTATCTGCAAAAGCCAATCCTGCTCCCAAAGGTATTTGACCTCCTACAATGCCATGACCTCCATAAAAATTATGCTCTTTTGAAAAAATATGCATCGACCCTCCAAGTCCTTTAGAAGTTCCTGTGGCTTTACCTAACAATTCTGCCATAACCTTTCTAGGGTCAACGCCCATTCCTATTGGTTGAACGTGATTGCGATAGGCTGTAATCATTTTATCTTTTGTAAGATCCATAGCGTGTAAAGCTCCAGCCAACACAGCTTCCTGACCATTATATAGATGCAAGAAACCTCTTACTTTTTGTTGAATATATAACGCTGCTAATTTATCTTCAAATTTACGCCAAAACAGCATATCTTCATACCACTTAAGGTATACTTCTTTTGTGATCTCTTTCATTACTATTAGAGTTAAATCCTTATATACTTGTATATATTTGTATAAAAACTACACCGCACAAAGGTATAAAATAATCGTAAAACAAAAAAATATATTTATATAATTAACTGCGTGGAATCAAAATATTTATTTAACCAACTCCAATTTGTCTAAATCAACCCACGAGATAAACATACCATAATTAACTACAGCTTTCTTATTTTCAATCTTATCAATCGTACCTAACGCCTTGCCTTCAATCATTCGTACCCTATCTCCTACCTTAAGATTTTGTTTAGGCTTTTCTACAACTGCTTGTTTAATTTTTTGTTGTTGTTTGAGTTCCCTAATCTGCTCAATCTGTACTTCAACCTCTTTAATCAGTTCTTTTTGCTGTTTTTCTTGTTGTTTTTTGACCCTCGGTGCTACCTTTTTGCGTTTTGAATTTTCAATTTCAACAATCTTCAAAACTTCGGCAAACAATTGTTTTTTGCTCTTATCTTTAAAATATTTTTCAGACAAAGAATTTAACTTTTGACCTAAATAAATCAATTTCTGATTGGCATCAAACAATTCTTGATAGCTCTCTAATTTGGTTTTTATTTTCAGATTAGTTTCCTCTAATTTTTTGTTTTCCTCAAAGGTTTTAATTTCTTCTTGGCGTAATACCTCGGTTTTCTTTTCTAATTCGGTACGTTCTTTTTGCAATGTGGCTATTGTTTTATCGAATCGTACTTTTGAATTTTCAATTTTCTTCTTAGCTCGATTAATCAGACTGTAAGCTATACCATTTTTTTGGGCAACTTCAAAAGTAAAAGAGCTTCCAGCTTGTCCCAAAATAAGTTTAAACATTGGCTCTAATGACTTTTGGTCAAAAAGCATATTGGCGTTGGTGACAAATTCCAGTTCATTTGCCAACATTTTCAGATTGGTATAATGGGTCGTAATTACTCCAAAAGCCTCCTTATTATAGAATTCTTCTAAAAAAACTTCTGCTAAAGCTCCTCCCAACTCTGGGTCGGATCCTGTACCAAACTCATCTATTAAAAAAAGGGTTCTGTCGTTGCATTTTTTAAGAAAATAATTCATATTCTTGAGTCGGTAACTATACGTACTCAAATGATTTTCAATAGATTGATTATCACCTATATCCGTCAATATTCTATCAAACAGAAATGTTTGACTGGAATGGTGTACAGGAATCAACAAACCAGATTGCAACATCAATTGTAACAAACCTAAAGTCTTGAGCGTTATGCTTTTTCCTCCTGCATTTGGACCAGAAATAACTATTATACGATTCGTATCCGACAATTCAACTGTCTGAGGATAAGTCTGTTGGTTTTTAACTCTATTGTTTAATAATAAAATCGGATGATATGCTTCTTTAAAATACAATTTTCGCTCCGAGCTGATTTTGGGCAACACCCCTCCTATTTGATGAGCATACTTTGCCTTAGCGTACAAAACATCAATATCCGTCAAAAAATAATGATATTTTTCAATCAACGGAATATAAGGTCTTAAGGCAGAGGACAATTCTTTTAAAATTTTCTTTATTTCATTTCTTTCCTCAAAAATCAAATTGTGTAATTCTCGTGTTAATCTTTCGGTTTTATCTGGTTCAATGTACACGATACTACCTGTTTTGGAAGTCCCTAAAATTGAACCTTTTACCTTTTTGCGATACATTGCCTGAACGGCTAACACCCGAACATCATCGACCACAGATTCCTTAATATCGTCCAAATATCCCAAGGCGATAAATTCTGAAAGCACAACCTGAAAGGTCTGATTTATTTTGGCTTTTATATCCTTAATCTGTAATCTAATTTCTTTCAGTTTTTGAGAAGCATCATCTTTTACCAATCCATTTTTCTCGATTTTTGTTTCTATTTTAGAAATAATCTCTTTAGTAAATTCTACGGTTTCAGATTTTTCAAATATTGCTGGATAATAGTCTTTATATTTTCGGCAAAACAACAAAAATGTATTTGCTGTATAAGAGATTTGTAATATCATTTTAAAAACCTCTGCCTCTAGATAGCTATCTTCTATTTTCAACAATTTGAGATGCTCCAAAACACTATCAAAATCATGATTCGGAAAGGCGTTTCCATTGTCAAACGAGGCGTTATACTCGGAGGTTTGTTTTAGTTCTCTCAGCAAAAGAACTTGATCTGTAAACGGATTTATGGATAATGTTTTTTCTCTACCAAGTTCGGTAACGCAGTACTGTGCAACACTACCCAATACTGTATCAAATTCCAAGTCTTGTATTGTTTTCTGATGTATCGATTTCATAAATGCAACACTCGGTTTAGAAAAATCTAAATTCGTATTCTAACTTGCTTTATTAAACAATCCTGTTATATACCACTGTTAATGAAAGGTTTGAACTAAAGAATATTAAGCAATTGTTCCTTTATTTTTTCAAGTTCATCTTTCATCAAAACTACTTTTTGTTGCATCTGTGAATGATTGGACTTTGAACCTATGGTGTTGATTTCCCGACCAATTTCTTGAGCTACAAATCCAAGTTTACGACCTGTTAAACTTTCTGTTGTCATTATTTCATTAAAATAATTCAGATGGCTTTGTAACCTTACTTTTTCTTCTGTAATATCATATTTTTCAAGGTAATAAATCAGTTCTTGTTCAAATCTATTTGCATCTACATCAATCTTCAGGGCTTGAAGCGAATCTTTCAATTTCAGTCTTACCCCTTCAATTCTATCCTGCTCATATTGACTGAGTTCCGCAAGTAACTGTGTAATATTACCAATTCTGCCCGATAGCTCTTGAGCTAGTATTTCACCTTCTTTTTTACGGAAGTTATTAAATTCTACCAGCACCTGATTGATTTTATCTAATATCAATTGCCATTCGTCTTCGTCTATCTCTTCTCGTTCAGTTTTGAGTACATCTGGCATACGAAGTGCCATTTTGAGCAACTCTGTCTGATCGGCATTAGGGATAATTTCCTGCATTTGTCTGATATACTCTTTGGTTATCAGAGGGTTTATTTTTGATGAAGTTTCCCCTATAGTTGATTCTGAAAATATTGAAAAATCAATTTTTCCTCTATCCAACTCTTTGGTCAATAGATTTCGGATTAAAAATTCTTTTTCTTTATATAAACTAGGAATTCTGGTAGTTATGTCTATATTTTTACTATTAAGAGATCTGATTTCTATAGTAATTTTTTTGTTAGGTAATTGTAAAACAACTTTACCAAAACCAGTCATAGACTGCATCATAGTTTGTATTATTTTTAGATTATCAAAAACAACTTATAACATTTATCTTTTATTATAAAAATAATTATTTAGCCACCACATAAAAGTAGCAAAAATAAATATCCCAAAAACAACCAATATAAGCAAATCTAACAAGATACCACTTCTTAAAAACACTTGTTCAAAAGTATAACCTCTTCTGGTTCTTATGAAATTGATAAAAATGGTTAAGAAAACACCATATTTTATTCCATTTGACAAAGCATAGTGTTTTCTGCCTTTTTGCAATACTTTCTCCCAATTATCAAAAAAATGACTATCCCTCATCTAAATTACTCTTCTGTAGTTGTATGCTCTTCAGTTTGATTCTTTTTTTCTCTTACTGCTGCGTTAAGATGTTCTAATTTATCTTTCCAAATTTGTAATTCTTGTTTTTGCTTATTGATTGACTTATTAACTTCAAGCACAAACGGATTGTTATCCTTAGCTCCTGTAATAAAACTCAAATTATTTTCCAACTGCAAAATATCATTTTGGATTTCCTCAATTTTTCTAATCAGGAAAGAACGCTCCGAATTGATTCTGTATGTGTCTTCAGATTCTATAAAATCAGCAATTCGGTTGTTGTATCTGATTGACTCTGCGTCTTTTTTCCCCGAACTCAACTTATTGAAAAGTCCATCTAAAATTTTATTGTACTTAATTTCGATATATCTCTTATCAGCAGGTACTTTTCCTAATTGCTTCCAATGTTCAATATGCGTTTTAATAAGGTCTAAATCCTGTTTGTGATCACCCGACAATTCAATTTTGCGGAGTGTATCCAAGTATTCTTTTTTGTTAAGATAAACCTGCATTTCCTTCTCGCGTTCTTCTTTATTCTGCTTGTGTAAACGATCAAAATAATGATTACACGCCTGTCTGAACTCTTGCCAAATTTGCTCTGAAATACCTCTTTGCACATGACCTATCTTCTTCCATTCCTCTTGAATTTGCTTCATAATAGGCGTGGTTTTCACAAAATCATCACTATCTTTGAGTTCGTGAGCCTTAGCTAACAACTCCTGCTTTTGAGACAAATTACGTTGATATTCTTGTTTAATATCTTTGTAAAATGTATTTTTCTTAGAATTAAATTCGCGAATTACCTGTTTAAATTCTTCCCAAAGCACCTCCCTATCTTCAATACCCACTTTTCCTATTTTCAAAAATTCTTCGCGAAGCTGTTCTACCTTAGCTATTAACTTTTGACATTTAGAGTGCGAATCCAGTTTTTCTTCCAGCACCTGTTTCAATAGGTCTATGATAGATCTTTTTTGTACAAAATTCTGTTGTTCAATCTCTTTTAAATTCTGAAAATACACATCTCTCCTATCGTGAATACGCTTAGTTACATCACTAAACTCCTCCCATATTTTTTCTCTATATTCTTTAGAAACTGGTCCTAACTCCTCCTTCCAAATTTTGTGTAATAATTGCAATTCGCGAATAGCCTTGTTCAAAATAGGCTCTTCCAACAATTCTTTCGCCCTTGATATTACTTTTTGTTTTTGTTCCAAATTATGCCTAAATTCAGCATCTCTTAACTCCCTATCTAAGTGAATATAATCATAGAAATTTTCTACGTGGAAATGGTAATTATTCCAAATGTGATTATACTTATCCTTTGGAATAGCCCCTGCGTCTTTCCAACGTTGTCTAATTTCGTTAAATTGTCTAAACAAATCGGGTATATTAGCCTCTGGATTTATCAAGTTCTTCAATTCCTCAATAATGCGTAAACGCTCTTTAAGGTTTTCTTTAAGTTTTACTTCAAGCTCTCGATAATGCTTATCGCGTTGATGTCTGTACTTACTGTACAAAGCGTCAAACTTGTCTTTCAACGGAAAATGAAATTCAAACTCTTGATCAGCATCCTGATTATCAGCCAAAAATTCTTCCGACTTTTGTTCTACCAAATCTTTATATTTGTGTAGAAATTCTTTTTTTATTCCCTCAACATGTTCCTTTACAGACGAAACGTTTCCTATTTGTAACAATCTGTCCAACTCACCTACCAACGCCTCCATATCCATAGCTTCATAATCCAACAAAGGAATATTATGACGCTCAACCAAAGTCTCATCTTCTGATTCTTCAGCATTGGAATTATCAATTTCATCAATGGCTTTGTTAGTTACAGATTGCGACAAAGCATCTGTTTTAACTTCATTTTCCGCCTTATTACTTTCTGGTTGGTTATTAAACGCTTCGTTTTGTAATTCTGACATATTCAAGAGTGTTTAATTATTAAAAATATCAATTTTATTTATTATTTCCCTTCTGATAATCAGCTATAAACTGAGCCAATCCACTATCTGTTAAGGGGTGCTTTAACAGACCCAATATTGCTGACAAAGGCCCTGTCATAACATCAGCTCCTATTTTGGCACAATTTACTATGTGCATCGTATGACGAACAGAAGCTGCTAATATTTGAGTATCAAACTGATAGTTATCGTAAATTTCTCTAATTTCGGCTATAAGATTCAAACCATCGGTCGAAATATCATCTAATCTTCCTATAAAAGGCGACACGTAAGTAGCACCTGCCTTCGCTGCCAAAAGTGCTTGTCCTGCCGAAAAAACCAAAGTTACATTAGTTTTGATCCCCTTATCCGAAAAGTATTTACACGCCTTTATTCCATCTTTGGTCATCGGAATTTTCACAACAATCTGCGGATGCAACTCTGCCAATTGCTCTCCCTCACGAATCATTCCTTCATAATCAACAGCATTAACCTCCGCACTAACATCGCCAAACACCTCATTACAAATATCCAAATAATGCCTTAATATATTATTCAAACCTGTAATTCCTTCCTTAGCCATAAGCGACGGATTAGTAGTAACTCCATCTAATATCCCCAAGGACTGTGCCTCTTTAATCTGCTCCAAATTAGCTGTATCAATAAAAAATTTCATATTCCTTTTTAGTTTATTTTAATTTTTAAGAGACAAATATAAAAATATTTTTCTAATTCACCAAAATAAATTCAAAATATTATCCGCCCTTTAAAATTGATACAACTATTGATTTTTTTACTACCTTTGCTGAATTAAATCAGAAAAAACAACTAATCAGAATGCAAATTACAGAAACCGTAAAACAACTCATAATAATAAACATCATCTTTTTTGTAGGAAGTCTTTTTGTTGCTCAAGCCAATGCTTACTTGCCTATGTTTTACTTTGAAAATCCACAATTTGGATTTTGGCAACCCTTAACCAGTATGTTTATGCACGGAGGGCTTACCCACATTCTGTTTAACATGTTTGGTTTATTTATGTTTGGAAGTTTGTTAGAGCGATTTTGGGGAGGCAAAAAATTCTTGTTTTATTACATTTCGTGCGGATTAGGAGCTTCGTTATTGCATCAAGTTTTTAACTATATTGAATTTCATTCAGCCCACGATGCTTTGACCAATCTTGGCGTTACTCCTACTGAAATTCAGTCCCTTTTACAATTTGGCAGCACTCAAACAAGCGTCTCGCTTACTTCCGAAATTCAACAATCTGTAAACACTTTATACAAAGCATTCAACACTCCTGTAGTTGGTGCATCTGGTGCTATTTATGGTATTTTGGTAGCCTTCGCATATATGTTTCCTGAAGAAAAACTCATGTTTTTTTTAATCCCAATAGCTATCAAAGCTAAATTTTTCGTACCAGGATTATTGCTCATCGATTTGATTTCAGGACTAAACGGTGGAGCTTTTCTAGGACAAAGCACTGGTATTGCTCATTTTGCACATTTGGGAGGAGCTATCACAGGATTTATTATACTTGTAAATTGGAAAAAAAATCAATTTAAAGGTAGTCGTTGGGATTAATTTTTTCTTTTTTACAAATGAATTTCCTGAAAGACATTAAACAAGAATATCTTCTTGGAGGGATTATCCAGCGGTTAATCCTATGGAATATCATCATTTTTATTTTTTCTATCATCTTTTTTTACAACTTTAGCACTGGGAACTTTGCTTTTCCTAAGTGGTTGGCTTTGTCTAACGAACCTAAAATTGCCTTTGTATATCCGTGGAGTTTTTTCAGTTATTCATTTCTGCACGCTGGGATTCTTCATCTTATATTCAACCTGATTATTTTAAATTTCGCAGGAAACATTTTCTTGACCTTTTTTTCAGAGAAACAATTGTTAGGCGTGTATCTTCTGGGTTCTTTTTTTTCAGGAATATGTTATATTGTTACCTATAGCTTTATTTTGCCCAAGGACAACTCTTTATTAGTGGGCGCATCGGCAGGTATTGTGAGCCTTTTATTTGCTACTACTTGCTACGCTCCTACAATGCCTATAAAATTATTGTTAATTGGTTATGTTAAAATTTGGCATATAGCCCTATTTATCCTTCTTCTTGACATTTTACAAATAGGATTAGGCAACACGGGCGGACATATCGCTCATTTGGCTGGAGCTTTTTTTGGATTTTTATATGCTTTTCTTATAAAAAGAAGGATTGACATTACCATACCCATAAAAAAACTCCTACATTTATTCAACAATACAAAATCTCCTCGAGGCAAACATCCATTCAAAAAAGTATACAAAAACAATTTAAGTCCTCAAGAAAAATTGAATATCATATTAGACAAAATCAACCAAAAAGGCATCAATAGTCTCTCTTCAAAGGAAAAAGATTTTTTGTCCAAATATCACAACCAATACCAATAAATGAAATTTCTTTTAGCAATTATCAACAGAGTTCTTTTTCCAATCAATCTTTTGATAGGACTACTCACGTTGATTATATATCTAATACCCTACATACCACCAAGTTATATTTCGTACTTAGCTCCATTAGCTTTAGGGTTACCTTTACTGTTAATTATCAATTTTCTTTTTTTTCTATATTGGGCTTTTTTCTTCAAAAAAAGAATGCTTGTATCACTGCTGATTCTGATTTTAAACTTTAATAATATCGGAAAATGGATACAATATTCGTCTCCAACAACAATAGATGAAAATTCCAAAAAAATAAGCCTGATAAGTTATAATGTTAGGCTTTTTAATCTATACAAATGGATACCAAATCAAAATGGCATTAGCAATATCCTAAACTTCGTAAAAAAAGAACAACCAGACATTGTGTGTATACAAGAATTTAACAAAACTGGAGAAGCCGCTTTCAAAAAACATTTCCAGTATCACCATCTTTATTACCTCAATAATAGCACTTCAGGACAGGCCATTTTTTCAAATTTTCCAATTATTAATAAGGGCGTTCTATCTTTTGAAGACACATCAAATAACATTCTTTTCGTAGACTTAAAATACAATACAGATACCATACGAGTCTATAGCATACATCTGGAATCATTACACATTACCAATGATATTATCGGCATCGAAAAAGAAATCAATCAACAGAAATCCGAAAAAATATTTCGCAAAATAGCCACTTCGTTTAAAAGACAAGAACAACAAGTCGAGGCTCTTAATCTACATCGGAAAAATTGTAAATATCCGACCATTATCAGTGGAGACCTCAACAATAATGCTTTTTCGTACACTTACAAAAACGTAAAAAATGAGCTGAATGACGCTTTTCTCGAAAAGGGATTTGGTTTTGGAAAAACATACTACTTTAAGTATTTTCCTTTCAGAATAGACTACATTTTTACCGATAAAAGATTCAAAATCAGCAACTTCAAAACTTACAACAACATCAAACATTCCGACCACTACCCCATCAAAGCTGTATTCACATTAGACAAATAAACAATGTGAATATCTTTGTGAAAAAAGATTCATTTTTTCTTTTAAAAATCGAATAATCATCATATATTTGCATGAGTTACAACAATAATTATTACGTTATGTTTGAGTTTCAACAATATTTAGGATTTTTACTATTTTTAGCCATTTTTCTAACAGGTTTTTGGCTGTTGTTATTTTTAGCTAATTTTGCTTTTTACTGGGTAACTGGTGCTACTATTGAACTTTGGAAAGAGAGAAAAGCTAAAAAGGGTAAAAATTAATCATTGAACATTTAATTTACTGTCATACGACCTCACGAAAATTGTTTTTCAATATCTCGTTGAGGTTTCTTTTTATATAAATATACGATTATGAATTTAGAAAATATACCAAATATCAAACATCTAAATAGTGGGAACTTTTTTGTTTTAGCAGGGCCTTGTGCTATTGAGGGTGAAGATATGGCAATGAAAATTGCTGACAAATTAGTAAATATTACAGACAAATTAAAAATTCCGTACGTATTTAAAGGCTCTTTCAAAAAGGCCAATCGCTCTAGAGTAGATAGTTTTACTGGAATTGGCGATGAAAAAGCCTTGAAAATTCTACACAAAGTAGCCACTACTTTTAATATACCTACAATTACCGACATTCATGTCAATGAAGATGCTGCAATGGCTGCACAATACGTTGATATTCTGCAAATTCCAGCTTTTTTGGTACGTCAAACCGACTTGGTAGTAGCAGCGGCAAATACAGGCAAAACGGTAAACCTTAAAAAAGGGCAGTTTATGAGTCCTGAAAGTATGAAACATGCCGTTCAGAAAGTATTAGACTCTAACAATCAGAATGTTATGATTACTGATAGAGGGACTATGTTTGGTTATCAGGATATGATTGTTGATTTTAGAGGCATTCCTACTATGAAACAATACGCCTCTACTGTTTTGGACGTTACTCATTCTCTTCAACAACCTAATCAGACCTCAGGTGTAACAGGAGGAAGACCTGAAATGATTGAAACTATTGCTAAAGCAGGTATTGCTGTAGGTGTAGATGGTATATTTATCGAAACGCATTTTGATCCTGCAAATGCCAAAAGTGATGGAGCTAATATGTTGGATATTAAATATTTTGAAAGTTTGATGACTAGACTTGTGGCTATCAGACAAACCATTAATCAATTTTAATAATGAACTTTTTAAAATATCTGATTATTTTCTTGACAATAACAAACGGAATTGCTCAAGAAGAAACCTCCTTGAATAAATATACTCAAAATAATAAAGGGAAAATATTTATCTATTGGGGTGGAAATAGAGGTTATTTTTCTGATTCTGATATTCATTTTAAAGGCGAAAATTATGACTTCATATTGCACGATGTTATAGCTGACGACAGACCTAAGGGTTGGCATATCGATTATATCAATCCTGTTCGTATGACTATTCCACAAACCAACCTAAGAGTCGGATATTTTGTTACTAACAGAATCAATGTATCCTTAGGGATTGATCACATGAAATATGTTATGCGTCAGAATCAGGTAGTTAACTACACTGGAGAATACCCTAACAGAGGTAGTTATAACGAAGATATTAACCCTGGTCAAGTATTACTTACAGAAGAGTTTCTTACTTTTGAACATACTGACGGACTGAATTATGTAAACACTGAAGTTACTTACGTACATGATTTTTCAAAATGGGTGGGCATACACAATACTGACAAAGTACAGCTCAACTTTAATGTTGGATTGGGCGGTGGCGTATTGTATCCTAAATCTAATAGCAAAATACTTGGCAAACAAAGATATGATAATTTTCATGTTTCTGGATATGGAATTGCTACCAAGGCAGGACTCAACTTTACCTTTTTCAAACATTTCTTTATCCAAACAGAACTAAAACATGGATATATCAACATGCCTAACATTCGTACCACTGTTAGTAGCGTTGATCAGGCAGCACAAGATTTCACTTTTTTAGAAACAGTAATTGCACTGGGAGCTATATTTAGGTTATAATCCAATATCACAATACTATATGTCCTAAAATACCTTTGTTCAAGCAAAGTTATTTTAGGACATTTTTTATACAAACTTATTTCTAATACCAAAATATTAGTTTTGAGATAATTCCTTTAAGGCAACTACCAATTTATCAATATCGTCCTTGGTTGTAAAAATCCCCCAAGACACACGAATTGAAGGTAAATTTATTTCTTCCTCAGTAAGTATAGCCTCTAGCACGTGCGATGGTTCGTTACTTCCCGACTGACAAGCACTTCCTCTTGATACCGCCACTCCTTTAAGGTCTAAACTAAACACCATCATACTGGCTAAATGTTTTTTGAAAGGCAGAGTAATATTGAGTATATTAGGAACTGATTGGGTTGTTAGTCCATTAATTTTAGCCCCCTGAATATGTAATTCGAGTTGATTCAAAAGATAATTTTTGATGTGCAAATTATGTGCGTTATCTTTTTCTAATTGTTGATATGCCAATGTCAAGGCTGTTTGTAGTCCAACAATCTGATGAACCGCTTCTGTACCTGCACGTAGTCCTCTTTCTTGGTTTCCTCCTATAAAGATAGGCTTTAAGTGTAAATTTTTACGAACATATACAAATCCAATTCCCTTAGGCCCGTAGAATTTATGAGCCGAACCTACCATAAAATCAATAGGCGTTTCTTCCAAATCTATCCTCATTTTGCCTACTGACTGAACCGTATCGGTATGAAAATAAGCCTTGTACATTTTGCAAACAGAGGCTACTTTTTGTAAATCCAATATTGTACCTATTTCATTATTTACGTGCATCAAACTTACTAAAGTGGCTTGATTATCAGCCAGAAGTTTTTCTAATAATTCCAAATTAGGCATACCATATTTATCCACCTCCAAATACACAACCTCTACATCATTCTGTTCCTTTATTCTTCCGATGGCATCTAATACGGAATGATGTTCTATTCGTGTAGAAATAATTCGTTTTATGTTCAAATTATTTACAACGTTAAACAAAATCCAATTATTGGCTTCTGTAGCCGAAGAGGTAAAAATAATCTCTTGAGATTTTGCGTTAAAAATCTGGGCTATGTGCTTCCGAGCATCTTCAATCAACACCTTTGATTTTCTGCCCCAAGAGTGTGTTGATGACGGATTTCCAAACGATTGGCTAAGCACCATTTGCATCTTTTCAATCACTTCAGGACGAATAGGAGTGGTAGAAGCGTAATCTAAATAGACCATATTATCAAATATAAATTTCTAACAATTCGGCATTTCCCTTTAGGGTATATACATCTAAAACTGCGGGTAGTAGAATAGTAGATCCTTTTTCAAATGAATATTCCATTCCATTATACTCTAATTTGTAACTCCCCTCCACACACATATATACTTTGAATGAATCTCCGTTATTATTAAAATTCATCTCCTTATTGATTGACAAGTAATTAACCGAAAAATATGGACTCTGAACGATATTATTTGGGGTATTAGCTATTTTGGGGTATTCTAACTTCGTATTTTTCTTTTTATAATTAATCGATTCCAAAGCCATATCCAGATGCAACTCTCTACTATTACCCTGATTATCAACCCTATCCCAGTCATAAATTCGGTAAGTAATATCTGATGTTTGTTGAATCTCTGCCAACAATATTCCTTTTCCAATGGCATGAACAGTACCCGTTTCTAAAAAAAACACATCTTTTTCCTTAACATAAATTTCTTCTAAAATGTCAATTAATTGTTTTTTATTTAAAAATTCTATATACTCCTCGGCAGAACTATCTTTTGAAAAACCAATGATATTTCTTGCATTATTTGTAGCTCTAATTATATACCACATTTCAGTCTTGCCAAACGAATTATGGTACTTACGCGCCATCTCATCGTTTGGATGCACCTGAATAGACAAATCTTCTGAGGCATCAATAAACTTAAAGAGCAAGGGAAATTGATTTCTAAAAGTACCATAAACTTTAGTGCCTAAAATCTGTTTAGGATACAAATCAATAAGCTGGGTAAGCTGAAAATTTTTGTAGTAGCCATTAGCCACAATACTAACATCATCACCTACAGTTGATATTTCCCAACTCTCTCCTATTGCATCATTTTCGGATACATTTTTATTCAAATAGGTATTAAGATTATTTCCTCCCCAAATTCTCTCTTTCAGAATAGGAGTAAATATCAACGGATATATATGTAAGGTTTTATTATTAACCATATACTAATTTCCTTTATAACTAACAAAGTTACGAGGAGTTTCGTACAAAACAACCTCTAAATCTAAATTGTTATCAATTTTTTTTCGGAGTTTATTCCAAATAAACACCACTATATTCTCGGCTGTGGGGTTAAGTTTTTTAAATTCAGGCACATCTAAATTCAAATTTTTATGATCTAAATACAACTCTACCTCTTCATAAATTAGTTGCTTAAGCACCTTCATGTCAATCACATAGCCTGTCTGAGAATCTACCTCTCCTGTTACGCTTACTATCAATTCATAATTATGACCATGAAAATTTTTATTACTACATTTGCCAAAAACATCTGCATTTTGTTCATCAGACCATTGGCTGTTGTAAAGTCGGTGAGCCGCATTAAAATAAGCCTTTCTATTTACTGTAACCCTCATCAAATTTGATTTTCTTTAATATAGTTATAAAATCTATCAAATATAATTTTGAACCAAGCCGTATATTTTTCGGGATTTTTTCTGATATCAAGAGCCAAAGTATCAATATGCATCCACTTCCAACGATGTACCTCTTCAGTATTTATTGTTGGAGGATATTGATAATACCCCACGAACACATAATCAAATTCATGTTCTATAAGTCCGTTATCAAATTCGGCTTTATAAATAAAGGAAAACACCTCTTTTAGCTCTGTGTCGAATCCCATTTCTTCCTGAAGTCTGCGGTGAGCGGCCTCTAGATTGGTTTCTCCTTTTCTGGGGTGCGAACAACAGGTATTTGTCCACAATAATGGAGAGTGGTATTTGTGAGCAGCCCTTTGCTGGAGCATCAATTCATTGTCTGAATTTAATACAAATACAGAAAAAGCTCTGTGCAGAAGCCCCTTTTGATGAGCTTCAATCTTTTCCATTTCTCCCAAAGGATTATCGTGCTTATCTACTAATATTACTTGTTCTTCTTTCATTTCACTCTTGTACATGTAAGTCCGTCACGTATAGGCAGTAACACTGTTTCGACCCTAGAATCAGTGCTTAGCAACTCATTATACTCTAACAGAATATTTGTTTTCAAATCTTTAGGATTAGGAGTTTCCAAAACCTTACCGCTCCAAAGTACATTATCTGATAAGATAAGCCCTCCTTTTCGCATTTTAGGTAAGATTAAATTAAAATAATTTATATAATTCTCCTTATCGGCATCTATAAACACCAAATCAAACACTACATCTAACTTTGGTATCAGCTCTAAAGCATTTCCCAAAAGGGGTTCTATTTGGTGTTGATATTGAGATTTTTCAAAATATTTCTTCTGAATTTCTGCCAATTCCTCATTATTATCAATCGTATATATTTTTCCATCTGTACGCAAACCTTCCGCCAAACACAAGGTAGCATAACCTGTAAAAGTCCCTATTTCCAATATATTTGTTGGAGCAACCAATTTTGATAACATACTCAAAACCCTTCCCTGAAAATGTCCACTTATCATCCTAGGCTTTAATACCTTAAGATGTGTCTCACGGTTTAGTTGTCTCAACAATTCTGGTTCTTTTTCAGAATGCTTGGCTATATACTCTTCTAATTGTTCTGACAGAAAATGCATCTTTTTTTCGACAAAAATAACTTTTTATATGATTAAAAAAAAGACATTTTCAATAATAAATACCTCTTTGTCTCATTTTCTAAATTTATAAAACTCTTAAAAACGAATTAAGCTGCCTGAAAAACAACAGACAGCCCATTCGATTCTAACCAATTTGTATTAGTTTATTTTATTTTTAGCAATCAAATTAAGAGCCGAACCAGCCTTAAACCACTCTATTTGGCTTTG
>JAUMYH010000028.1:0-8416 GCA_030528745.1 Bacteroidota bacterium | reverse complement strand
TGGTTGTATGTATGGTTCGCCATAATTATATCTTTAGTTCCATCTTTATGCACAAACTCTATTGTCAGCGGTTTGTTTGGTGCAAAATCTACCAAATCCAAAAAGTTTATCGTGTCATCTTCTTGTACCTTATTGTAATCTGTTTCATTTGCAAAAGTAAGAGCTAACATACCTTGTTTCTTAAGATTGGTTTCGTGTATACGGGCAAATGATTTTACCAATACAGCTCTTACTCCCAAATGTCTTGGTTCCATTGCGGCATGTTCTCTTGAGGAACCCTCTCCGTAATTATGATCACCCACCACTATCGAAGGGATATTCTGTGTCTTATATGCTCTCTGTACTTTTGGTACTTCGTCATACTCCGCCGACAATTGGTTTTTAACTGAATTTGTCTTATTATTAAAGGCATTTTCTGCACCTATAAGCATATTATTTGATATATTATCCAGATGGCCTCTAAATCTGAGCCAAGGTCCTGCCATTGAAATATGATCGGTAGTACATTTGCCGTAGGCTTTTATTAAAAGTTTGGCGTTAGTTATGTTTTGACCATCCCAAGCAGGAAAAGGTTCTAAAAGTTGTAATCTTTGCGAAGTAGGACTGACTACTACCTCTATGCTACTTCCGTCTTCTGCAGGAGCTTGATAGCCCGAATCTTCCACCTCAAATCCTTTTCGAGGAAGTTCATCTCCATAAGGTGGTTTGAATTTAACCTCCTCTCCGTTATCATTCAACAACGTATCTGTAATAGGATTAAAATCCAACCTACCTGCAATAGCCAATGCTGCCACCATTTCAGGCGAAGTTACAAAAGCGTGAGTATTCGGATTTCCATCTGCTCTTTTTGAAAAATTACGATTAAACGAATGTACTATCGTATTTTTCTCCTGTTTATCAGCTCCTTCCCTATCCCATTGACCAATACAAGGACCACAAGCATTGGTGAATATTTTAGTTCCCATTTTCTCGAAAGCCTCAATCATTCCATCACGCTCTATTGTATAACGAATCTGTTCCGAACCAGGATTGATTCCAAACTCTGCCTTAGGAGTAATCTTATTTTCCACCGCCTGATTCACTATAGAAATTGCCCTTGACATATCCTCATAAGACGAATTGGTACAAGAGCCTATAAGCCCCCATTCTACTTTAATTGGCCAGTTATTTTTACTTGCTTCTTCTTTCATTTTTGAAATGGGTGTGCCTCTGTCTGGAGTAAAAGGACCATTGATATGCGGTTCTAATTCTGATAAATTAATCTCTATTAATTGGTCAAAATATTTTTCAGGATTAGCATATACCTCTGGATCTGCAGTTAAATAATTTGCAATTTTGTCGGCTGCCTCAACAACATCGGCCCTATCTGTTGCTTTTAAATATCTACGCATCGAATCATCGTAACCAAAAGTAGAGGTAGTAGCACCTATCTCTGCCCCCATATTACAGATTGTACCTTTGCCCGTACACGATATAGAAATAGCTCCTTCGCCAAAATATTCTACTATAGCACCTGTACCACCTTTTACAGTAAGTATATCGGCCACTTTCAGAATTACATCTTTAGGAGCTGTCCACCCATTGAGCTTACCTGTAAGTTTTACACCTATCAATTTTGGAAATTTCAACTCCCACGCCATACCTGCCATCACATCAACGGCATCAGCACCACCAACTCCAATAGCCAACATACCCAATCCTCCAGCATTAACTGTATGAGAATCTGTACCAATCATCAAACCTCCTGGAAAAGCATAATTCTCTAATACAATCTGATGAATAATCCCAGCTCCTGGTTTCCAAAAACCAATTCCATATTTATTAGATACTGATGATAAAAAGTCAAAAACCTCTTTTGATTGTGTATTCGCTACGGCCAAGTCCTTATCTGCTCCTACTTTTGCTTGAATCAAATGGTCGCAATGCACCGTAGTTGGTACAGCCACCTTGCTCTTTCCTGCGTGCATAAATTGTAACAATGCCATTTGTGCTGTAGCATCTTGACAAGCCACTCTGTCTGGGGCAAAATCAACATAATCCTTACCTCTAACAAAAGGTTTGGTTGGAAGTCCGTCCCAAAGATGGGCATAAAGAATCTTCTCTGATAGCGTAAGTGGTCTACCTACAATCTCTCTTGCTTTATCGATACGATAAGGCATTTGCTCATATACTTTTCTAATAATTTCAATATCAAAAGCCATATTTATTATCTCTAATTTGTTATACCCTCAAAAATACAATTTATTTTTTATAAAATCTATACAAGTTTTATTATTCTACAAAATATAGACCTATTTTAAATAAAAAATCGACTTCACCCAGCCTACAAAATATCAATCAGCCGAATGAAGTCGAAATTATTATCTGAAACAAAAATAATCCGATTTTACATATATTATTTTAAGCCTCTCTTTTTTAGCAATGGTTCGATGCTCGGTTCTGCTTCTCTAAATTTTTTGTACAATTCCATAGCATCTTGAGTATTTCCTTTTTCCAAAATATTTTTTCTAAAAGCCTGTGCTTTTTCTGGATTAAAAAGTTCTGTAGACTTAAAGGCTTCAAAAGCATCGGTATCTAATACTCCTGACCAAATGTAACTATAATACCCTGCCGAATATCCTCCAGCAAAAATATGGTTAAAATATGTACTTCTGTATCTTGGAATAATGGCATCAATAAGTTTGATTTTGCTCATGCTATTTTTCTCAAAAGTAACCACATCTGTACCTATTGGAGCGGTTTGCGTATGATAATCCATATCCAAAAGAGCTGCCGCCAAATATTCGGTTGTAGCAAAACCTTGATCGAAAGTACCTACAGCTTGTATTTTTTCAATTAATTGATCTGGAATTACCTCACCTGTTTGATAATGTTTAGCATACGATTTTAGAACAGAAGGTTCAGCACCCCAATTTTCAAGTACCTGCGAAGGCAGTTCGACAAAATCTCTAGATACATTTGTTCCAGCAAGACTTGTATATTTCACGTTCGATAATAATCCGTGAAGTGCATGTCCGAACTCATGGAAAAATGTTTGTGCCTCGTCAAAAGTAAGCAAAGCAGGTTTATCTCCTACTGGTTTGGTAAAGTTACACACTATAGAAATTACAGGAGGAATGCGTTTTCCGTCTTTTGTTGATTGCGTACGATAGGCTGTCATCCAAGCTCCTGGTCTTTTAGAGGCTCTTGGATAAAAATCCATATACAACACTCCAATCAAATCACCGTTGTTTTCGGTTACTTTCCAAAGGGTTGCCTCTGGATGATATACTGGAGCATCAGTTACTTTTTCGAAATTCACTCCAAAGAGTTTGTTAGAAACATCAAAAACACCATTTTGTACATTTTCCAAACTCAAATAGTTTGCCACCTCTTGTTCATTTAGGTTGTATTTAGTCTGTCTGATTTTTTCGGTATAATACCTCCAATCGTAGGGCTGTACTTGATCCGAAATTCCATCAGCAACCATCATCTTTTTTATATCTGCCGCCTCTTGCGTTGCCTTTTTGAGGGCTGGTTCCCACAGCTGATTCAATAATTTATACACATTAGTTGGATTTTTAGCCATTGTTTGCTCTAAAGAATAATCAGCAAATGTTTTGTATCCTAATATGTTTGCTTTTTCCAATCTTAAGTTTGCCATTTTGATAATTTTTTGGGTATTATCCATATCATTACCATTAGCTCCTCTGTTTTGGTAAGCATCTAAAATTTTCTTTCTAAGCTCTCTATTTTCAGCATATTGCAAAAATGGCATTATACTGGCATTCTGAAGCGTAAATACCCACTTACCTTCTTTGCCCTTTTCTTTTGCTGTTTCAGCCGCTGCCATCACCACAGACTCTGGAAGCCCTGCCAAATCCTCTTTATTTTCCAACATCAACTCGTAGGTATTGTTTTCAGCCAAAATATTATTGCCAAATTCGAGCGATAATAACGATAATTCGGTATTTATCTTGCGTAATTTATCCTTTTCCTCAGTTGTCAGATTAGCACCACTACGCACAAATTCTGTATAAATTTCTTGCAATAATTTTTGTTGTTCCGCATCAAGGTTCAGATTATCCTTGTTTTCCCAAACCTTTTTTACACGTTCAAACAATTTATCATTAAAAGCTATATTATCTGTGTGTTCAGATACTTTAGGAGATATATTCTTTGCTATTTCTTGTAACTTTTCATTTGTATTAGCTGAGGTCAAATTATAAAAAATCTGAGAAGTACGCTTATACAAAGCCCCCGAATTTTCAAAAGCCTCTATAGTATTTTCGAATGTAGGTGCTTCAGGATTGTTTACTATAGCATCAATCTCTTTTTGTTGAATGGCAATCCCCTCCAAAATAGCAGGTTCAAAATGTTCATCTTTTATCAAATCAAAAGGGGGTACTTGATAAGGTGTGTTAAACGTTTCAACTAACAAAGGATTAGAATTTTCCTCTTTAATGTTTTCTTGTTTTTCTTTACAGGCAAACAATGTAAATACCATAGCCAAAGCCAGTACGGTTTGTTTTCTTTTCATCATATTATACCAAAATTATTATTTCACTCTTACCCAAGTTTGTGTTCTACCCAATAACGAAACCCCTACATAACCACGAACATCAAGTTTGTCTGCTCCATTTAACGACACTGTACATTTGTACAATTTACCCTCGTTGGGATCCAAAATTTGCCCATCAGACCACTCACTACCATCTTTTGAGAGCCCCTTGATAATGGTAAGCCCTAATATAGGTTTATCTTTATCCGAACCTTTACATTTATCACATTTAGCATCTTTCTTGGCAGGATTAAGTATCTCTATTACTTTTCCATAAATCTTACCATCTTTTTCATAGATTTCTACTATAGATTTATCTTCTCCTGTCTTGTCATCTGTAGTTTTCCACTTACCGATAACGCTTTGTGCATTCATATATGAAGTTGCTAAAGCAAAAAACATACTTACTAAAAAAATTTTTTTTATCATAATTATCGTATTAAGTTATTTTTTCATTTTTCAATCTATTTATGGTCGCATTTAACTCAAAACCTAAAAGTAAAATCATACAAATCAACCATATATACACCATTATAACAAGAATTGTACCAATAGAACCATATAATTCGTTATATTTGGCAAACCGAAGTACATAAATACCAAACCCATACGAACTTAGTATAATAAGTCCTGTAGTTATCAACGAACCTATACTGATGAATTTTGTATTTTGCAATTGTTTCGAGCCAAATTTAAACAACAATGACACCGAAAACAAGATTAACAACACCAAGAATACATACCTCACACACAAAATCAAAGGCGATGAATCAAAAAGTTCATATTTAAGGTTATTGATAATCAGTATCTCCGAAACAACCATCAAAAATACGGTAAACAACAGCACCAACGACAACACAATGCCCAAAACCAGAGATACTATATATTGGCGAATAAAATTTCGGGTAATCGTTACATGATACGAATTTTCAAAACCTGAAAGCATCGAACTCACCCCATTTGCCATCAAGAAAATAGCCATTATTACCCCTGAAGACAATAAACCCTTGTTACTATTACTCATAATATCCAAAATTATTTCGTGAATGGCATCATAAGTATTAGGAGGTACATTCTCTTTCAAAAATCTAAAAAAATCTGCCTGAAAATTATCTAAAGGCATATAAGGCAACAAATTAAGTATAAATAACAAAAACGGAAATATTGCCATAAAAAAACTAAAAGCAATAGCCGCCGCCCTATTGGTAAAAGCTCCTTCAATAATTCCAATAATATACAACTCCATAATATCATACAGACTCATATATTGTACCTTTTTGAATTTGATTTGCTTTGCCCAAGCCACCAAATTCCTAACAATTGGTATTTTTCTAAGACGTGCCTCTACCTCTGACATAAATTATTTATTTTAAAATGCTTTCAAACTCAAATCCATATTATAAACAGAATGCGTCAAGGCTCCCATAGAAACAAAATTTACCCCTGTATTGGCATAATCCAGAATCGTTTTTTCATTAATATTTCCTGATGATTCCGTTAATACTCGCCCTCCTATCAACTCTACAGCCTCTTTGGTTTGCTCTATTGTAAAATTATCTAACAAAATACGATAAACGCCCCCTACATTCAAAATTTGTTTTACCTCGTCTATATTACGTGCTTCTACTATAATTTTCAAATCTAAATTATTATCTTTCAGAAAATTATGTGTTTTCAATATCGCTTGTTCTACCCCACCTGTGTAATCGATATGGTTATCTTTCAACATAATCATATCAAAAAGACCAAAACGATGATTTTGACCACCTCCAATCTTAACAGCCCATTTTTCGATTGCTCGAATACCTGGAGTCGTTTTTCTTGTATCAAGCAACTGAGTATTAGTATGTTGTATTATCTTTTTTAAATAATTAGTTTTAGTAGCAACAGCACTCATTCTTTGCATAGCATTCAATACCGTACGTTCCGCCTTAAGTATTGATTGTGATTTACCAAAAACATGAAATACAACATCACCATACCTCACATAATCGCCATCTTGAATAAATACCTCAACTTCTAACTTTGGGTCTACATAGGCGAAAATTTGTTTGGCAAACTCCACCCCAGCTATAATGCCTTCCTCCTTGACCAAAAGTTTTGCTCGTCCTTCTGCATCATCAGGCACACAAGCCAACGCCGAATAATCGGCAACTCCAACATCCTCTCTGATTGCATTTTGAATAATTTGGTCTAATTCTTTTTGAAAATATGCTTCTGAAATCATTATCTGTTTTTTAATTGTCTATTAAATTGTATTTGTCGTGTTTGGACAAAGATACAAATAGAAAGTAATTTTTCCCAAATTTACCAAAAAAAAGAAAATCGAGACTAAAATGTTCCAAATATAAAAAATCAAATGTTTGTCTTGCCCTCTTGCCGATGTATTATTTCGGAACGATGGGAATGTTTACTTTTGGTTGGAGCGGAGCCAATATTTTCGCCCAAATGTCGCATATCACGATGACTTTGAACATTGTATGGGTGATTTATCTTTTCGTGAAAAATGCTCATTATGAGGACTTTGCCAAAGGTATGCTGTGGAGTATTTTGCTTTTCGTCCCCTATATCGCCTATGTGATGTACTACTGCCGAACCCACGCCGAAGAGGTGGATAAGTTCTTGCAAATGAATGGGTAATGATTTTTTTAGCTCTAAAAATCGTAATCAGTTTTTATTTTACATCTTCTGCAGAATTCCCCTTTCTTTTCAACATAAGAACTGCATTTAGGACACTTATATCTATAAGATACTTTTAACCTTACTAATTCTGAAACAATATAAGCCCCTCCTATTACCATTGAAACGGCTTTTAAGTGCTGTAATATTTTCTTCATTTTCAATTATATATAAATCTTCTATTATCTTATCTCCCTTTTTAATATACAAGTATGTATATTGCCCTCACTCCAAGAGGGCTATGTATTGGATTGGGAAAATTTTAAGCTCTATATCGTTACTCGTAACGCTGATGGCACAGCCTCTGAAAGGAAAGTAATCACTGACCAAATCAAGGCGGTTTCCCTGCCGTTAAAGGTTGTAATTGAACGTTATAAGCGTGATATGAAACTATAAATAATCCACTATATTTCCGTTTTTGTCGTACACAGGCTCTGGGCTTTCGTCCAAACGCCTTGAAAATTCGCGTTTGCGTTTTAATGCCTCTTGAATGGCTGATTTTGGGGCGTGTGCCATTATTTGCTCCAAATCTTCATCGGTCTGACTTATAGTGTAGTGCCTTAAACGTACTTGATACCCCTCTATTTTGGGCGGTGGGGCGGTTAGCAACTGCTCCAACACCGCTACATCTTCGTACTGTAGGCTCTCAACGAAAAAATCATCGGAAAGCCCTGATAACTGCGTTTGAAAAATTGTTTTACTCATCTGTTTTTTATTTTTAGTCATACAACACACATGTTAGCACATAGGAAGAACCTACCAACAGAATAATTCGCATTAAAGATTCACTTTTATTATTTATTAAATAATCATTGTAACAATCTTCTGTTATTACTTTGTTATCTAATAATATCTTCACATATTCATCTTTTTCTTTTTGCGTCGCTTTTTTGTGTAAAATTCTCTTGTTCAAATCTATTAACCTTAGAGTAACTTCATTCATATTCTAAACATATAATACTAAAAGTTCTTTTATCTCCTTGCCTGTATATTGCGAAATCACGTATAAAATGACGTACATCGTGAGCTTCTCATCGTTGTCTTCAATCCAACGCTTGAGGGTAGACATCGGAACATCTGTCTCCAGATACAAGTGCGGAATGGCACGTTTGTCCTCTTTTAGTAGTTTGAGTATGCTCTCTTTTACTTTAAATAGTTTATGCCTTTGTTTTGGTCTCGTTTTTGGGTTGTATTTTA
>JAUMYH010000027.1 GCA_030528745.1 Bacteroidota bacterium | reverse complement strand
ATCCATACTGTTCTTGGGAGCGAGGATTGAGTGAAAACACCAACAAACTTGTACGTCAATATATTCCGAAAGGCACTTATTTTGAGAAAGTTAGCAAAGAACAAATAAAAGAAATTCAACATAAAATTAACCGAAGACCGAGACTAACATTAAACTTTGAAGAACCTAAAAATTTATTTTATAAATTTGTGGCATAAAAAATTGCACTTGGGGGTTGAATCTAAGGTTTAAGAATAATCAAAATACAGAAATAAATATTCAAAAAAAAATCCTTACCTTTGTAAGGATTTTTTAATAAACTATAAAAATAAAAACATGGCAACAGGATTTTTCAATGTACCGGTAGCTGTAAACGAGCCGGTAAAATCGTATGCTCCAGGAACTCCTGAGCGTGAAGAGGTTTTGAAAGCGTTTAAAAAACTATATGCTACTACTGTAGACATTCCATTGTATATCGGTGGAGAAGAAATCAGAACAGGAAACACCAAAAATTTGTTTCCTCCGTTTGACCACCAACATCATTTGGGCGTTTACCACACTGCAGACAAAGCATTGGTAGAAAAAGCCATTGCTACGGCTTTGGAAGCTCGTAAAAAATGGTCGCAAATGTCATGGGAACACAGAGCGTCTATTTTCTTAAAAGCTGCCGAATTGATTGCTGGGCCTTACCGTGCAAAAATCAACGCCGCTACAATGATTGCTCAAGCAAAAACAGTTCATCAGGCAGAAATAGACTCGGCTTGTGAGTTGATTGACTTTTTGCGTTTCAATGTGCAGTATATGACCGAAATCTACAAACAACAACCTATTTCTGCAAAGGGAATCTGGAATCGTGTAGAGCAAAGACCTTTGGAGGGATTTGTATACGCAATTACTCCGTTCAACTTTACAGCTATTTCGGGTAACTTGCCTTCGTGTGTGGCGATGATGGGGAATGTAGTGGTTTGGAAACCAGCAGCTACGCAAATCTATTCGGCTAATGTAATTGTAGAAATTTTCAAAAAAGCAGGATTGCCAGACGGAGTTATCAATGTAGTATACGGAGATTCTGCCATGATTACCAATACCGTATTGGATTCTGCAGACTTTGCAGGTATTCACTTTACAGGGTCTACAGGAGTATTCAATGATTTTTGGAAAACCATCGGACAAAATATCAACAAATACAAAACATACCCTCGCATAGTAGGAGAAACTGGAGGAAAAGACTTTGTGTGGGCTCATCCGTCTGCAAATGCAAAAGAAGTAGCTACCGCCCTATCGAGAGGAGCATTTGAATACCAAGGACAAAAATGTTCGGCAGCTTCTCGTGCTTATATTCCAGCTTCGTTGTGGGAAGAGGTGAAAAACTATGTGGTAGAAGATGTAAAATCATTCAAAATGGGATCGCCTGAAGATATGTCAAACTTTATTTCTTCGGTAATTTCAGAATCATCGTTTGACAAATTGGCTAAAGCAATTGACGATGCAAAAGCCTCAAACGAAGCCGAAATCGTTGTGGGAGGTGGATACGATAAATCTAAAGGTTGGTTTATAGAACCTACTATAATCAAAACCACAAATCCTAAATACGACACTATGGAACGCGAGTTGTTTGGGCCAATACTTACAGTGTATGTATACGAAGATGCAAAATGGGAAGAAAGTTTGCAATTGGTAGACGCTACCTCAGAATACGCCTTGACAGGAGCTATCTTCTCGGGTTGTCGTTATGCAATCGAGACAGCAACCAAAGCCCTCGAAAATGCAGCTGGAAACTTCTACATCAACGACAAACCAACAGGTGCGGTAGTAGGGCAACAGCCATTTGGAGGAGCAAGAGGTTCGGGTACAAACGACAAAGCAGGGTCTATGATAAACCTATTGCGTTGGGTTTCGCCTCGTACAATCAAAGAAAATTTTATGCCAGATACAGATTATAGATACCCATTTTTAGGATAATTCTAATCATATTATAAAGGTTGTTAATTAAAAAATTAGCAGCCTTTATTTTTCTACATATTATTGATACATTTTTCTAAAGAATCATACCAATTATTAATATGCCAACCAAAATCTTTTTTGAGTTTGGTCTTGTCCAACACAGAATAGTTTGGTCTGGTTACTTTACTTGGAAACTCATCAGAAAAACATGGCTTTACTACACTGCTTCGCTTTTTGAGGCGTACAATAGCAGAAGCAAAATCGTACCACGAACACACTCCTTCATTAGAAAAGTGATAGATTTCTTGTTGATTGTTCAATAAATCATTTTCAACCACATAAACTATAAATTGAGCTAAATCGGCTGCGTTAGTGGGTGTTCCAACCTGATCATAAACTACCTTTAACAGTTCTTGTTCAGCACTTAATCGCATTATTGTTTTGAGAAAATTATGTCCAAATTGCGAATACAACCACGATGTGCGAATGATAAGATAAGGAATTGCCGACTGCTTGATTATTTGCTCACCTTCAAATTTCGTTTTGCCATACACTCCTATCGGAGCTTCAAGGTCTTGCTCTGTATAGGGCGTGTTTTTGTTACCTGAAAAAACATAATCTGTAGATATATGAATCATTTTGGCATTGTATTGCCTACAAGCATCGACCAAATATCCTACCGCCTGACAATTCACTTTATAAGCAATTTCGGTTTCGACCTCAGCCTTATCTACCTGCGTATAAGCGGCACAATTTACTACCAAATCTATTTTATTATTTTTAAAAAACGACATCACGCCTTCCCTAGCTGTAATATCCAACTGAAGTGCATCTGTGAATAAATATCTGTATTTCAGATTTTTTTCCAACATCTGTATTTCAGACCCCAGCTGTCCTTTACTTCCTGTAACTAAAATATTCATTTTTCGTACAATTTATGTTTATAATCAAACAAATAAGCATCTTCCAGAGGAGTATTTTGCTTATCTTTATCGGAAAGAATTATCGAAGTGGACGGCATTTGCCAATTGATATTCAGAGTGGAGTCTGACCAAAGCAAACCACATTCGTGCTGTGGAGAATAATAATTATCGCATTTATATTGGAATAACGCCTCATCACTCAAAACAATAAATCCGTGTGCAAATCCTCGGGGAATAAACATTTGTTTTTTGTTTTCTGCAGACAATTCTACTGCTATATGTTGCCCAAAGGTAGGTGATCCTTTCCGAATATCTACGGCTACATCTAATACCTTTCCGTAAACTACTCTAACTAATTTAGATTGAGCAAATGGCGGCTTTTGATAATGTAACCCTCTGATTACGCCTCGTTTAGAGCTTGATTCGTTATCCTGCACAAATCTGGTATTACATACTTTTTCTATAAATTGCTGTTCGGAGAAAGATTCAAAAAAATATCCTCTTTCGTCTCCAAAAACCTTAGGTTCAATAATAAAAACTCCCTCAATTGCCGTATTAATTACGTTCATTTATCAATTTTATTTTTTATATATCAATGCAACAAAATTCCATTTAAACACTACTTAAATTCAAAATGATGATGATTCATTTCTACTTTGATGAAATATCTGTTCCAAGATTTTTTTAGTAATCAAATAAGTTGGTTTTACTCCTAATTTTCCTAAACTTCCCGAGGCTAGTGTACTTCCTGTTTCCAATGGATTATCCGAGGCATAATAGGCATAACGCACCTTTACCTCCGATGGTATGCTTTTTCTGATACGTGATGCCGACTGAATCGCTTTTTGATAATACGCTCCTTCCATTTCTAATCCTATAGCTGCCCAAGTAGACTTGTGAAAAAAATCTAACAAATCCTTATTCTGCAGCGATGTGCCTAATACTGTTATCATTGACCCTGAATACACCTCTACACCTTGATTTTCAAAATCTTTTACAGAAAGCTGATTTTCAAAAGGATAATTGTCGCCTGTTCCCTCGTTGATATGGGAGCTAGGTATCATAATATCTCCTTTTTTCCCTTCCAAAATCCCTGCTTTTCCCATAATTGAGATGGATTGTACATCTAGAAAAATTCTTTCGTTTCCTTTTTGAAACGGCTTCAAAAGTTCGTCAATAGTTTCATAGGCTTGTTCTCCAAAGGCATAATCCATTACAATAAGCACTGGATTTTTTTGATTATCAGCCTTCTGTATTCCGAAATCCGACAAATCAACTTTGGACACATCAAAAATCTGTACGTCAATATTCGTACCCGATGTGTCCAATACTGTAAACATACCATTTTCAAGAGCGGTGTCTATTACCTTTTTTCTTAAATGTTTGTTTTGCGAATCACTCAACATTTCATACAACTCCAAATCAACTTTGGGCAAGTCATCTGTCAAGGCTTTTTGGGCAAAAAGAGTATTCATAACACTGTGCATATTAGCACTTACTATATGGATTGGACGCTCTATTAGTTTATTTTCAAAAAGAATTTGTTTGATATTGTTTGCCCATTTTTCACCATAAATATGATGTCCTAATCGCTCTCGAAGTATGGGACTGAATGTGATTACCCTTTTATTATTATCTACAACTTCTTCGATTGCCAATTTTCCAAGCCAATAAATAATTTCCACAAATCGATCTGGCTTGTCGTGAGAGCCAAATAAATGATACACTTCTAATATTTCTATAAAAGTTCTGCCCAAAATATTAGATAGGTTGGCTATGATTTGTTCTCTTCCCTCTTCTGTGAGCAATTCCTTTCCAGATACTACTTGTTCGATTCTTTTCCAATCTTTACTAATTACGCCTTCTGTTGGGTCAAGTAATATAAAATCTTTTATTTTGTGCGATTCAATAAACATAAAGGTAAGATGTGTAAGAATATCATAAATATCTGAACGTCCTCGTGTTATCTCTATATTTATTTGTTCCTCATCAATTCTATAACAATTGCGTTTGCGTTTTGTAGGAACAATCGGTATAAAATGGGATTTGGAATATCCCTCGTCCGAAATCAAGTTAATAAACCTACATTGTTCGATTCCAATAGGTAGCCTTTCTATAACATAAAGCAGTCCTTTGAGTTCTACTTTATTGGTTTTCATTGAGCCGTAAATTTCTGGACTCAACAAAAGCAAATCCTCTCGAAGTGCATCTCCAGAAATACCCATAGGTTTGTAAAACCCTCTGTTAAACAAATGCCGCATCGTAACATAGAGTCTTTCAATTGCTGCCGAAGATTCTTGAGCTCTTGTCCGTTTTATATCATAAAATACTGACATTTATTCTTTTTTAAAAAACGCTTTTATATGTTCGGTAATATAGGCAATTTGCTGATTATCAAGCTCTGAGTGCATCGGCAATGACAATACTTGCTCTACCAACAAATTTGTATTTGGAAAATCGGTATCTTTATAGCTCTCATTTTGATAAGCCTTTTGTTTGCTTAAAGCTATTGGATAGTAAATAGCACACGGAATATCGTTGGCTAACAGATACTGCATCAATTCATTGCGTTTTCCGTTTGTTACTCGTAATGTATATTGATGAAACACGTGCGAATTTGGCTCTGTAGCCTTAATCTGAGGTACTATTACCTCTGGACAAGTTGCCAATTCTTGAGAATATTTAAAAGCTGCCTCTCGTCTATTTTGATTATAATGGTCCAATTTAGGTAATTTAGCCTGTAGTACAACTGCTTGTAAGCTATCTAATCTGGAATTAACCCCCACTACATCATGGTGATAACGTTGGTACATTCCGTGATTAACGATTCCTCTGATGGTATGAGCCAACTGGTCGTCATTTGTAAAAATAGCTCCTCCATCGCCATAACACCCTAAATTTTTAGACGGAAAAAAAGATGTAGCTGCTACATGACCTATGGTTCCTGCCTTTTTTACCTGCCCATCACTAAACTGATATTCAGCACCAATGGTCTGAGCGTTATCTTCTATAACAAACAAATTATGCTCCTTAGCCACCTGCATAATCAACTCCATATCAGCCACTTGACCAAACAAATGAACTGGAACTATAGCTCTTGTTTTGGGTGTAATTGCTTTTTTGATTTTTTCTACGGAAATATTAAACGTATCTAAATCCACATCGACAAGTACTGGAGTAAGCCCCAAAAGAGCAATGACTTCCACAGTTGCTGCAAAAGTAAAATTAGCCGTAATTACCTCATCACCAGGCTTTAGACCCAATCCCATCATCGCTATTTGCAAAGCATCTGTACCATTGGCACACGGTATTACGTGCTTAACTCCAAGATACTGCTCTAATTCCTTCTGAAAAGCATGTACTTTAGGACCATTGATGAAAGAAGCCTCTTCTAACACCTCTTCAAAACCTGTCAAAATCTGTGTTTTTATCTGTTCATACTGACTTTTTAAGTCTACCATTTGTATTTTTTTCATAAATCTTTACCCTAATATTAAAAGGCTATTTTAAAATAGCTCATATTTTTGTAACTCTAAATTTTTACCATCAAACTCGGCATAGGTGTAAAATTGTACCCAATCGCCAAGATTTACATACAGAGCCTGTTGTTCAAGAACCAATTTTAGCGGTAAATGTCTATGACCGAATATGAAATAATCATATTTTTTCAATTTCAATTTACCCTTGGCATATTGCACCAACCACTCTTTGTCTTCGCCCAAATATTTAACGTCTTCTGCTCCTGATATCATCTTATTTTTGACAGAAAGATATTGTGCCAAACTCACGCCAATATCTGGATGTAACCATCTAAAAAGCCACTTTGAAAACGGATTTGTAAACACCCTCTTCATTCTTTTATATCCCTTATCGCCTGGTCCTAAGCCATCTCCGTGTCCAATCAAAAACAATTTACCATTACATTCTATCTCTAACGGTTTGTGAAAAACAGGAATATTTAATTCTTTCTGAAAATAACCAGACATCCACAAATCGTGATTGCCCACAAAAAAATAAATCGGAATTCCCGAGTCGGTGAGTTCTGCCAATTTGCCCAATACCCTTACAAATCCTTTTGGAACTACTTTTTGGTATTCAAACCAAAAATCGAACAAATCGCCCAACAGAAATATCGCTCCAGCGTCGTGCTTAATTTGCTCGAGCCAAGCTACAAATTTTTTTTCTCTTAACAAACTCGCCTCAAAAGTGGGAGCTCCCAAATGGTTATCCGATGCAAAGTATATTTTTTTATTTTCCGAAAGCAGTATTTTCATAACTAAATCTTACTGATTATCTGACGAATACCACTCAGCATACGACGATTCGGTTTCTTGTAAACGAAGTGAAAATAACGATATACCCTCTGGCAATCTTGATTTTATTTTTTCCACAAAATCTATCACCATGTTTTCGCTCGTAGGCTGATATTCTACCAATATAACATGATGTCCTCTGTCTTTAAGCTCTTGAGCCAACTCTATATGCGGCGTATTTTTGTTAAATACTGTGGCGTGGTCAAAAACATCAACAATCTCCTCCTGTACTATTTTCTTCAAGTCTGTAAAATCTATGACCATTCCGTATTTAACATTTGACGAATCTGTAATGGGACTTCCGATAACAGTTACAAACAATTTATAGCTATGTCCATGTACATTTTTGCATTTGCCATCATAACCATATAATGCGTGTCCTGTTTCGAAAGAAAATTGCTTGGTGATACGTATTTTTGTCATCGAATACTTATTTTAGGCAAAAATAATATTTTTTATAAAGCTACTATCCAAAATAAAAATAAATAATTGCTCATTATCAAGAAAACTTATCTAAAATTTCATCAAATACCCGCAACACTTCTGTATAATTATCTTGAGTTACCAATTGCTGACGATATTGTTTAAAATCTGGTATCCCTTTGAAATAATTGGCATAATGTCTACGCATTTCAACCACACCCACACGTTCGCCTTTCCATTCCATTGACCATATAAAATGGTTTCTGGCAGCCTCTACCCTATCTTCTATAGTGGGGTCTGGCAATAGCTGTTGTGTATCAAAATAGTGTTTTATTTGATTAAAAATCCATGGTGCACCAATGGCAGCACGTCCTATCATCATACCGTCAAGCCCAAAAGTATCGCGATATTCTTGTGCCTTTTGGGGCGAATCAATATCTCCATTTCCAAAAATTGGGATTTCTATGTTTGGATTTTGTTTAATCCTCTGAATATGAGTCCAATCCGAATGCCCTTTATACATCTGAGCTCTGGTTCTGGCATGTATAGTAAGTGCCTTAATACCAACATCTTGCAACCTTAAAGCTACCTCATCTATATTGATTGAATTTTCGTCCCACCCCAATCGTGTTTTTACCGTTACTGGCAAATGAGTGCTTTTTACAACAGCCTTTGTAAGGCGAACCATAAGGTCTACATCCTTAAGCACCCCTGCACCTGCCCCTTTGCAAACTACCTTTTTTACAGGACATCCGAAATTGATATCTACCAAATCGGGCTGTACTGTTTCTACAATTCTGGCAGACATAGCCATTGCCTCTTCATCGCCTCCAAATATCTGAATTCCTACAGGGCGTTCGTAATCAAATATATCGAGTTTTTTCTTACTTTTGATAGCATCTCGTATCAATCCTTCGGAAGAAATAAATTCCGAATACATCAAATCTGCCCCATACTGTTTGCATAACCTTCTGAAAGGAGGATCACTCACATCTTCCATTGGGGCTAACAACAGGGGAAATTCGGGCAATTCTATCGAACCTATTTTGGGCATGGTATTTTTGTTGGCAAGTTACAACAAAAATTACAATGAGTTTAAAAAATCTAACAAATATTGTCTGTTTTGGGCATCAAGACTCTTAAAATTGTTTTTAGACGACTCTGCCTCGCCTCCGTGCCAAAGGATGGCTTCTGTAAGGTTCTTGGCTCTTCCGTCGTGCATAAAATGGGTATGACCATTCACTACATAAGTAAGCCCAATACCCCATAGCGGTCGGGTTTTCCACTCTCTTCCATTAGCTAAAAAATCTGGTCTATTGTCTGCTAAATTTTCCCCCATATCGTGCAATAACAAATCTGTATACGGATAAATAGTTTGATTAGACAATGCTTCAATAGGACTATATCCTGTTTGTTGCTTAGGAATATGGCATTTGGCACAGCCGATTTCTTCAAATAATTTTGCCCCCATTTTCACATTATACCAATCGTGATTTCTAGAAGCGGGCACTCCTAATGTTTTGCAATAAAAGGCTACCTGCTCTAAAGTTTGTAAATCTATTTCAGGATCGTCATCTAGCCCATCTGTTCCATTGGACTGACCTTGTCCTGTTTCTTGAGCAAAATAAGGACTTGTTATGCCCATATCCTCCAAATATGCCATTGCACATTGTTCTATTATAGTAGCGGTATTGGCTTTCCAACCAAATCGACCTAATTTGTACGAAGCCGAAATATTATCATACACATAATTAGCTCTTCCTGATATACCATCTCCGTCCGAGTCTTCAACATCTTGATTAGCAAGTATATCGGATTCAGAAATACATTCTAAAAGTCCTAATCCAAATATAGGTGTGCCTAAACGAGGAGAAATCATTATATTTGAGGGTAATTCTGTATAAGGTTCAATTAGTGTATAGATTGGTTTTTGTAAAACTATCTGTGTTCCATCGGCAAAGGTTTCAATTATTGGGGTATAACTCACTTGGATTTTTGCCTCTGGTTGATAACCAAAAATAGCATGATGCTGAATTTGAGTTCCAAATCCTGATACTGGGTACGGACTACCTGTGGAGGTAATCCCTGATTTGCTTATCCTCAGAAGAAGCCCACTTCTAGAGTTTATATCTGAAGGAAATTTGGCTCTGCCATCTCTTGGATGACACGAAATACAAGATGAATTATTAAAAATAGGCCCTAATCCCGAATTTACAATACTTGGTGCTGTAACAAAAACGGCTTCAAAATCTAAATCTCCTAACAGATGTAATGCTAGAGCTTGACTGTTCAAGTTTGGAGCTGGTATACTATACGAAGTACTATTGGCTGTATAGATAGTAGTTGCACCACCAGCCGCTTTACGTTCCGATAAATCAGTCAGATATTGATAATCATCATCTGTACACGAACAGAACAACACAACGCATAAACTTAACAATATTCTTTGAACTTTCATTTTTGAAAAAAAACTGTCCAAGTAAGATTACTCGGACAGTGAAAATTATATTTTACAATGAATTTGAAACAAATGGTTTGAGTTGTGATTCCAATATTTCTTTGAGTTCCAACACCTTGTCTCTAGCATACTCCACAGATGTTGTGTTTTGCGTAACCGCCAGAGTAAACGTACCTGGTATAGACTCTATAGCTTCTATGGCAGTGATAATGGCTTGGTTTATTTGATTGTCCAAATTTATATTTTTAGAAGCTACTAAATCTGAGAGTCCTTCGCCTTGATGTGATGTGTAATCCCCTAAATACACATTTTGGATACTTCGGATATTATCTGCAAAATCAGCTTTAGAATTATTACTAAATCGAGATTCCTCATTTACTACTCCGTTATCTAATACCTCCTGAATTTTTCCAGTAACCACCTCATCTGCAATAGTAATTAGTCCTTCGGTAATTTCTAACAGAACTGCCTTTTGTGATTTATAACTATCGCTGTTTATAGAAGGATACAAAAAATTATTTACAAAATTTCCTCCTGAAGGTATCCAACCTGAATATAATGCTTGAGTGTTGTTCTGTAAATCTTGAGCCGCAGCAATCAGATATTCTTTCTGTCTTGAAGTTAATTGTTCTGGCGTTTTGTCGCTATTTTCGCCCCATAGCAAAAACTCTATAAGATGAAAACCTCTGGCCTCTGCATTTGAGGCTATAAGCTCTGGTGTAATTGTTTGGTTACTATTCAATATATTATTCATTGCCTCTACATCTACAGGCCAAGTATCTATAGCAGGGTCAATACCCTCCGAATCTACAGGGCCATAAAGAAACCCTTCTGATTGTTCCCAAGGCTTACGCGTATCTATCCAGGCTTGTCTTGCCAATTGTAAATTAGCCATATTGGTCTGTGTTGATAAATTTTCTATGGCTGAGATTAATGTTAATGCCTTTTGGTTAAGCTCGTTATACGTACTGATTATAACCTCATTAGAAATATTGGATATTGTTGCTGTATAAGCAGGATTGTATCCTTCATCTGAGGATTTTGGATTATCATCTTTATTACAACTTACATAGGAGATGAATAACAATGTTAGCAATGATGTTTTTAAAATTGATTTTTTCATAAAACTTTATTTTAGAAATTACTACTCTTTATTTAAAAAGAAAATCCAATTCCCATCGAAAAAGTGTTTTCTTGTTGTTTTTGACCTGTATTTAAGGTTGTTACTGGGTCGTAATGATCTGAACCCAACCTTCTGTTCTGATACTGAGCCTTAACCACTACCTGCGGATGGACAAACCAATTAATCCCTGTAGTAATAGCACTGCGTTCCCATCTAGGCTTTTTAACTACCACACCCTCAGTTTTGTACATGGTATCATAATACTCATACCTAACAAATGGGTATAGTTTATTTTTGTTATAATTATTGAATAAATGCAATACTTCATAACCTGCCTCAAAAGAAAACCCAATCATATTCTTACCTACTGGTGTTCGTTTTACACCCAAATTATTAGACAATGAAGCATTTTTACGACTTATCAAATCTGAATTTTGCAAATCTCCATACAAAAAAACAGAATTGAATCGTAAATAATCCTCGTCATAAGTAACATGTCCCTCAACAATGGTTACATTGCCAGATGCTTCTAAATCGTTTTTGGGTCTGTTAGCTATGGCATCATTTCTATAGAAGCCTATCCCTGCGAAGGTATTTTTATTTTTACCAAATTTATAATCAATCCTTGCTGTTATTGCTAGGCTTTCGCCAACTAACATTTCAAAACGCTGTTGATGCCCTCCCTTAATCCATCCTCTTGAACTAAATCCTGTAGCATCTAAACCATTGGTCAGCGAAAATTCATATTTGATTCTGTCTGTGATATTTCCATAAAATTGTATTCCATTTTCGTACCACCCCAAAGGCAACACCTCATTCTCCATCTCTTGTCTATGAGTCGTAAAATACGAAATGGGTCTATCTAAATTTTGGGCAAGGTTAAAATGCAACTTCATTCTTCCTAGTCTAAAATTCAGATATGGTTTGTAATTATATTCTACAAAAATTTGTTCTAACTTTACCGCTCCTCCTGCCTCTATCTCTTGCTCATATTCTCCAAATTCTTCATGAACATCTAACTCAATTGTACTTCCTGTACCTGAGTGTTCAAATTCTATCTCGGACTTGAATTTTAAATTTTCCGAGAAATTATACCCCAAATACAAATTAAGCCTCTCAGCATCAAATTTATTTTTAATATTAGGATCTGTATCATACTTTTGATAATTATAGTAATTTACTACTCCATATCCGCTCAAACTAAATCTGTTCAATATATCAACTAACGATTTATTTACAACAATTGAATCGCGTTCTGTGGCACAAACTGTAACTCCCAGAAAAACAAAAAATGTAACTAAAACTTTTCTCATCATTACATGAACTAATTTGTAGTGCAAATTTAATAAATTAATTTTTATTTACTCTAAATTAATATAGCTACTTTTAAACATCTACACTCTGTGCTTTTACGATATTTGCTAAAAACACTTCTACATTAAAGTTATAGCAAAAAATAAGGCTGTCCGAAGTTTTTCGGACAGCCTTATTTATAAAATCATCTCAAAAACACTATATCTATTTTTTTGTACTCCATTGTACTAAATAAATACTTATTTCGTACAACAAAACAAATGGTATCGAAATAATGATTAAACTCAACACATCGGGTGGCGTTATAATCGAGGCTATAACCATAATCAATACTACGGCTATCTTTCGGTATTTGCGAAGCATTGACGGCTCTACCAAGCCCATTTTTCCGAGCAAAAGCATCAACACAGGAAGCTCAAACACCAATCCTGCCGCCAATATACAGGTTTTAACAGTGCCTATATACGACTCTATATCGAACTTATTCTGTATGGTACTACTAACCGAATAATTCCCTAAAAATTGCACCGAAAGTGGCGTAAGCACATAATATCCGAATAACACGCCCAAGAAGAACATCAACGAAGCCGTAAAGATAAAAAGTTTGGCATTCTTCTTTTCTTCTTTATACAAAGCTGGACGAATAAATTTCCAAACCTCCCATAGGATATACGGAAAACCTAAAATGAATCCGCAAGTAATTCCCATCCAAAGCATTACTGAAAATTGTCCTGTCAGTTTGCGACTTTGAATCTCGAAATTCAATTTTTCAATACAAAACTGTCCTACTTCTTCAGCTCCTCGCCAAGTGTCCACCATTATACTTATATCGCACAACCAACGATAGGTGATAAACTCAGGACGCGAAGGCCCAAATATGATAACATCAAATATGTCGTTTATAAACAAAAATGATATTAAAGCTCCTACCAATACCCCTGCCGTACTTCGGATCAACAACCATCGCAATGCTTCTAGGTGATCCAAAAATGACATCTCTCCTAACGAATTTTTTTTCACACTATTCCTTCTTTTAAAATATCCTGAATATGAATTATCCCTCTATACGCACCGTCTTTCAGTACTAATAGCTGTGTTATTGCGTAATCCTCCATTTTGCGTAACGCTTCTATGGCCATACTTTCTTCTTCTACAAACTTTGGATTTTTGCTCATTATATCCTTTGCTCTAACTCCTTTAAAGCTATCGTATTTTTCGAGCATTCTACGTATATCACCATCAGTAATTATTCCTACTATTTTCTCATTTTCCATCACAGCTGTAACTCCCAGTCTTTTTTGTGAAATTTCAACGATTACCTCTTTAACTTCCGCCTCTGAAGACACCATTGGTCGATTTTCTGAATCAAAGATTTCTTTTACCGTAAAAAGCATCTTTTTTCCTAAAGCCCCACCTGGATGGTACTTTGCAAAATCCTCCGCCTTAAATCCTCTTTCCTTCATCAAACATACTGCAAGTGCATCGCCCATCACCAACTGAGCCGTTGTACTATTGGTTGGTGCTAGATTATTTGGGCAAGATTCCTTTTCTACATAAGTATTAAGCATATAATCTGATTTTTTCGCCAAGAACGAATCGGTGTTCCCTGTTATACTTATTAATGTGTTACCAAACTTCTTTACGATAGGAACCAAAACCTTAATCTCTGGCGAATTTCCACTTTTCGAAATACATATCACCACATCTCCTTGCTGAATCATTCCCAAATCACCATGAATGGCCTCTGAAGCATGCAAAAACTGAGCTGGAGTACCAGTCGAATTAAAGGTAGCAACTATTTTTTGAGCTATAATAGCACTCTTTCCTATTCCTGTTATAATCACTTTTCCTTTGGCCTGAAGTATGGCATCAATGGTTTTGACAAAATTTTCATCTAACAATTCTGCCAGATAATTTATTGATTTACTTTCTGATAAGATTACTTCTTTAGCTTTTTCGATTTTTTTATCCATTGTTCTAATGTTTTTGAGTTAATTCTTTTTTATTTAAAAAAATTATATTACCTTTATGTTCTGCAAATTTATATAAAATTTACTATACTTAATAGAATGAATTCAACTGAAATTAACTTGCGTCAGGAATTAAAAAAACACTTTGGATTTAGTCAGTTCAAAGGGTTGCAAGAACAGGTTATCCACAGTATCATCAAAGGGGAAAATACTTTCGTTATTATGCCAACTGGTGGGGGTAAGTCGTTGTGTTATCAGCTTCCAGCCCTTATCCTAGATGGAACTGCCATTGTTGTATCACCTCTGATTGCACTTATGAAAAATCAAGTAGATGCCATCAGGGGTATTTCATCTAATTTAGGAATAGCTCACGTTCTGAATTCGTCTTTAACCCGTACAGAAATCAATACTGTAAAGGAAGATATTGAAAATGGAATCACCAAATTGCTCTATGTTGCACCAGAATCACTCATCAAAGATGAATATGCTCAATTTCTCAAGCAACAAAAAATTTCGTTTGTTGCCATAGACGAGGCACATTGTATCTCGGAATGGGGGCATGATTTTAGACCTGAATATCGAAATATTCGCAGCATCGTTAATCAATTTGGGAATATTCCTATTATTGGTCTTACTGCTACAGCCACCCCTAAGGTGCAAGAAGATATTCTCAAAAACCTCGAGATGCCCAACGCCAGGGTATTTAAGGCTTCTTTCAACAGACCTAATCTGTACTATGAGGTACGCCCCAAAACCAAAAATGTAGAATCGGACATCATCAGATTTATAAAACAACGCAAGGGCAAATCTGGAGTTATTTATTGCTTGAGCCGCAAAAAGGTGGAAGAAATAACCGAAGTACTCAGAGTCAATGGCATATCTGCCGTACCTTATCACGCTGGGTTAGATGCCAAAACTCGTGCCAAACACCAAGATATGTTCCTTATGGAAGAAGTAGAGGTTGTTGTAGCCACCATCGCCTTTGGTATGGGAATCGATAAGCCTGATGTTCGTTTTGTAATACATCACGATATTCCTAAATCGCTCGAAAGTTATTATCAAGAAACAGGACGTGCAGGTCGTGATGGAGGCGAAGGACATTGTATCGCTTTTTATTCGTATAAGGATATAGAAAAACTCGAAAAATTCATGACAGGCAAACCTATTGCCGAACAAGAAATTGGCTTTGCTCTTCTGCAAGAAGTGGTTGCCTATGCCGAGACTTCAATATCCAGACGTAAATTTCTTCTTCACTATTTTGGAGAAGAATTTGATTCTGAAAATGGAGAAGGTGCTAATATGGACGATAATGTTCGCAACCCAAAAACCAAAGTCGAAGCTCAAAAACAAGTTGTCCTGCTGCTTGATGCTGTAAGAGAAACGGGAGAAATTTACAAATCCAAAGATTTAATCTATCTGCTTGTTGGAAAAGTAAACGCCAACATCAAGGCTCATAAAGCAGACTCCAATTTTATATTCGGAAAAGGAAACCAATTTGAAGAAAAATATTGGTTAGCCCTTCTTCGACAAGTACTTGTATCGGGATTCTTGTACAAAGATATCGAATCGTACGGCGTAATCAAATTAACTCCAAAAGGATTAGACTATCTGAAAAATCCTGTATCGTATATGATGAGTGAAGACCACGAGTACAACGAGGCTGATGACGAAACCATCATCTCTACCTCCAGAAGCTCTGCCACAGCCGACGAACAACTAATGATATTTCTTAAAGATTTACGCAAAAAAGTAGCAAAAAAACTATCGCTACCTCCGTTTGTCTTGTTCCAAGATCCTTCACTTGAAGATATGGCTCTAAAATACCCTATCACCATCGAAGAACTTTCGAATGTGCATGGAGTAGGTGAAGGAAAGGCTAGAAAATACGGAAAAGAATTTGTTGAATTTATCGCTAAATATGTCGAAGAAAACGATATTGTTCGGCCTGATGACCTTGTGGTAAAATCTACTGGAGCCAACTCGAGCCTTAAACTCTACATTATTCAGAACATTGACCGTAAACTATCTTTGGAAGACATAGCCAAAGCCAAAGGTTTGAGTATGGATTTATTACTTAAAGAAATGGAACAAATCGTATATTCGGGTACCAAACTCAATATCAAATACTGGCTTGACGAAATCCTAGACGACGATCAACAGGAAGAGATCCATCAGTATTTTATGGAAAGTGAAACCGACAAAATCAATGATGCACTGAAAGAATTTGACGGCGACTATGACACTGACGAACTCCGACTGATGCGTATACAATTTATAAGTGATGTAGGTAATTAAAATAATCTTTAACAACAAAAACACAATTCAGAAAACACTTTCTATATTGTGTTTTTGTTTTATACTAAAATATTTATGTTAAAAATAGGCGATAAAATCCCTGAAATATTAGGTGTTGATCAAGACGGCAACACACACACTGCTAGTGATTATTACGGCAAAAAGCTGGTAATTTTCTTTTATCCAAAAGCCAGTACTCCTGGGTGTACTACACAATCGTGCAACCTGAGAGATGAATACACACATTTTTTAGAAAATAACATCGCTATACTTGGCGTAAGTGCCGATGAGCAACAAAAACAATTCCGATTTAAAGAAAAAAATAACCTGCCTTTTCCGCTTATTGCTGATACTGAGAAAAAACTCATTCAGGCCTTTGGCGTTTGGGGAAATAAAAAATTTATGGGAAAGGAGTTTATGGGTATTCTACGCACCACTTTCATTATAAATCAACAAGGTATTGTTGAGCATATAATCACCAAGGTCAAAACTAAAGAACACGCTCAACAAATACGCGAAATATTGAAATAAGCTCCTCAAACCACAACTCCAGCCCTATTTATTTGGCAAATATATTCAACTCCTCGTTATAAATAGGGCTGTTTACTGACAAGAAATTCAATACGCTATGAAACACGTGGTGTTGAGATAAATTGTCTATCGTTTTGGTCTTTTGAGCATTTTCAGAAACCCAAACAATAAATGGTATTTCGTATTGTTCCTTCGGAGCAAAACTCATCGGAACTCCGTGCATATACAAATTTTTCTCCCCTAACGACTCTCCATGATCCGAAACATAAATCATCGAACTCTTATACCCCTCCAAGCCTTTTAATTCCTCAATGATGCTATGCAAAAGATAGTCGGTATAAACAATCGTATTGTCATAAGCATTAACCAATTCCTCAGTGGTACAATTTCCTAATTCCACACTGGTACAAACTGGTTTAAACACTTCAAATTCAGACGGATATTTCTTGTTATACAACGGTCCATGGCTCGTGCTTGTATGCAACACCACCAATATCTTATTTTTGGTACTTGCTGCTATTTGTTCTTTCAAATTGGTCAAAAGCACCTCGTCATAATCTCCATTTTTACCCTGATAATTTTGCAATAAAAAATCTTTTTTATGATACTTGTCAATATGCACTGGAGGTTCGCCCCAATTCGATGTACGCCATATCACCTCTACCTGATTTCTATGCAAATAATTCGGAAGTATTTCGTACAAATCACCTGTATTTTCATGTTCCAAAATACATTTTACCCCCGCAGTGGTATAGGTAGCACAAGAGGTAGCGTTGAAATGAAAAATATTTTCCGTTTTGGAAAGCAACGGATTGGTATTTTTTTCGTAACCATAAAGGGAAAAATTCTGACTTCGAGCCGATTCTCCTATAACCAACACCACCACCGATTTTTCATTGTCGGTAATCGATGCGTCTGGCAATGCTATTTCTTTTCGATTTTCTTGATGTTTGTGAACATAATAAAGCGAGGTATTCACCAAATACGACCACGGCATTGCCAATCCGCCCAATTGTTTAGAATTTTTGTCAATCCACAGCCAATTGCTTGAATTTATCAGCCCAATCATCACTATTGACAGAAGCATCACCGAAAGCGAAATCATGGATTTTTTGACCTTGGGTCTGATAACCTTAGCCTTCAGAATGTAGATGCTCGGTATAATTCCAAACAAAACTACATACCCTATCATTTTGAACGAAAAAAAAGCACTTGATTCTTCATAATTGGTATTGAGGACATTTCCAATCATACTTTCATCAATAATCACTCCGTAAGTATTTACAAAATACACCGAAATAGCACTGATAATAAAGCATATAGCTATAAATATCCGTCCCACATAACGAAATAAGGTACAAAATAAGAAAAAGGCAAACGAATTTGCCAATACCATCAAAATCATCAGACTACCAACCGCCATTGCCCCATTAAAACTCGTATAATCAATATTTTTGAAAACAAATTCAAAAAAAGGATAATGAAAGAAAACGAAGTTTAAAAAACTTATAATGAGAACAAATCGCAATAATGGTATATCAACGCTTATTTTTTTTAACATATTCTTTTGTAATTAAAAACAATGATACAATCAGGCTCAACAACGCTCCGTAAACCACAACCAATCCGTGTTTTGTAAGGTCGTAAACCAATAAAGCACAACAAGTTGCGAATAAAACGATAAAGAACAATTGAAATTTATAATTTGAAATCCAACCGAAAATTTTGTATTTCTGACTGATAATAATTCCCAAAACGCCACAAATAAAACCAATTGCAGAGCCAATAACCACATCTAAAGGCAGATGAGCCCCTACGGTAACTCTCGAAAAAGCCATAAACAAGCCCAAAGCCACAATTGCAAAGCACCAAACAATTTGATTCAACCATTTTGAAGGTAAAAAGGCTAACATCAACACCGTCAATGAAGTAAATATCGTAATCGAATGCCCCGATGGACAGCTCGAATACCCCACCGCCATTTTGCCTATAATGGTAAATTCTTGAGAATCAAATATGGTAGCTGGTCGAGGTACATCTAACAAATTTTTTAACACAGCCGAAAAAATCAACGATAACAAAGACGAAGTTATCAAGGCTTCCCACATTTTGGGAGCATACAGAAAAAACACGCTCAAAAGCGACAACATCACCAAAGCATCGCCCATTTGGGTAATATTTTCGTGAAAAACAGGATATTGAGAAAGTGTCTTGTTTATTGACAAAAAACATTCTTTTTGAAATTCCGCATACATCTGAGCCGACAAAGCCCCTTGCGAATACAAAAACAAGATGATCATTCCCAGTAACAACAAAGGAAAAACTAATAATTTAGCATTCACTTTTGCAAAATTCTCAATAACTTGTGTGTTTGATATATTTTTTTCTAAAATCTTCATATAAATATCTTTCTCTTGCTAAAAAACAGCCACAAATATAGTATTTTTCTTTAAAATGTATCAAAATTACAAAGGGATTCAGAATATCCTGAGTTATTTTTGCTCTAAATCCAACAAAAACTTTTTTCTCCACAATCCACCTGCATATCCTGTTAGGCTTCCATTTGAGCCTATAACCCTATGACAAGGAATAAGTATCGAAATTTTATTCATTCCGTTTGCCTTCGCCACCGCACGGACACTTTTAGAACTCCCTAAAAAAGTGGCTTGTTGCTTGTACGACCAAACTTTTCCATAGGGAATTTTTAACAACGAATCCCAAACCTTCATCTGAAAATCAGTACCTGATAAATCTAATGGAACAGAAAAGTCTTTCCTTTTTCCGTCAAAATATTCCAAAAGTTGTTCTTTCAGAATATTTATAAAGGGATTCTGCCCACGAACCATATCCGATTTTGATTCTTTATTAACCTCTTTCAATCTTACATCTATTGTTTCTTTTTCTAAAAAATCCAAAAGACAAATACCCTTGACTGTAGCACAAACAAGCATCGAACCTAAAGGGGTTGCTATAGTATCAAAATCAATAACCTCTGGAATTGTATTTTTAGAATACATCTTGATTTTTCTGTACTTGTAATTATTTAAACACGGGCTTTATGGTTTGCACCAAACTGTCCATTAACACCTCTTTGGGTTTAATGTGCATTCCACTTCGTGCGATATTGAGTCCTTGTACAATCACGACTTCACCTTTCTGAAGTCCTTCTTCTACTACCACGAGGTTATTATTTCGGTTTTTAACCGTGAGGACAATTTGCCTTAAGGTATCTTGTTCTACTTTATAAGCAAAAACAACCCCTTGTTGCTCAAAAGTTGCTGATTCTGGAATAACAATGCTGTTGTCGAACACCTCTGGAATCAATATTGTTCCACTATTTCCGTTGGTGAGTATTTTCTCTGGATTATCAAACACAGCCCTAAAACGAAGACTTCCCGTAAGTGCATCTACCTGACCTGCAACTGTTTGTATTTTTCCTTTATGTGGATAAATTTGTCCATTTGCCAGTAGTAGGCTCACTTGAGGTAATTTATCCAATTTTTCATTAATATTTTTGCCTGGAGCTTTTTCCAAAAAATTCAGATAATCACTTTCATTCATCGAAAAGTAGGCGTATATTTGTTTTATATCTGATACTGAGGTAAGTATGGTGCTATTTGCCGTTACTAACGCTCCTTCTCTAACATTTATCACACCAACCACACCGCTCACTGGAGCCCGTACAATAGCATAGTCCAAATTGGCATTTACCTCTGCATAATTGGCTTTGGCTCTATTCAAATTAGCCTTAGCTGTTTGGAGTTGTACATTGCTAACTATATTTTTTTCTACCAAAGGTATGAGCTTATCTACCTCTACCTGAGCCGCTTCCAGTGCTGATTTGGCTGCCTGAGCCGATTGACTAAGAGCTTGAGTTTCTAGTCGAAAAAGAGGTTGTCCTTTAGTAACTGTAGCCCCCTCATCTACCAACACCTGAGTAATATACCCCGATACACGAGCCTGTACAGAAGAATTTACTACTCCTTCGATATTTACAGGATACGACAATTGGGCTGTACTACTCTGCTCCCCTACCCTAATTACTGGCAAGGTACGTATACTTTGCGGAGTTTGCTGTTTGTTTTCGTTACAAGCTATAACAAATAAACTACTTATAAGAAATATATACTTTTTCATATTGATTCAACTTTTAATAAGGTTTCTTTAAATTCCTCTATTCCTTTACGCAACAATTCTTGATGCAATTCGTTTTTTATCAAATATTTATCACAAGACACTCCTGACTTTTCTGCAACTTGATTCAATCTTTCGATAATATCTAATCGGCGTTCTAGTTGTTTAATATAAGATTTGAGCCAAATGGTCAGATAGTCCTGATTATATGTAAAATATGTTTTTCTGCTGTCAAATTTATTGATTTCCAACACGACACCTTTTTCTATCAAACTTCTTAAGTTCAACGATATAGAGCCTTTACTTACGTCCAATACTTCTTGCAATTCATCAAAGGTAACGCCCTCTTGAGTAAAATCAAGTTTAAGATATGCACATATTTTGGCTGATATTGGCGAAAACCCCAAATGCTCAATATACATCTTCACTAAATCTTGCAGAAGTACCTCGTCTATATTTTTAATCATCATCTTATTTTTTATATTTTATCTCCATCCACCTCCCAAAGCCTTATAGAGTGTAACACCATATTGCATTCTGACAAACTGTGCATTAGCTACCGAAAGTTCGGCGTTGAGTCTATTTACCTCTGCTGCAACCACTTCCAAATAACTTGCCATTCCGTTATCAAACAATTCTATCGAATACGCTGTTGCTTTTTGATAGGCTTCCATTTCTTTAATTTTCAATTGTATAAACGCATCTTGTGAGCTGAAATTCTGCATGGCATCGGACACTTCTTTTCCTGCCAAAAGTAATGTCTTCTTAAAATTCAACAAGGCTATTTCTTGATTGGCTTGGCTTACCTTATATTGGGTTTTAATCTGTTTTTGATTCAAAATAGGTTGTACTAATCCTCCAATAATATTCGCAAAAAAAGACTGAGGCGAAAACCATTTTTCAATATCCATAGCTGTAAATCCTCCACGAGCCGTGAGTGTTAAAGACGGATAAAAGGCTGCTTTGGCGACATTGGTAAGTTCAAAAGCATGTATAAGCTGTTGTTCGGCTCTCATCACATCGGGTCTATTTTCAAGTAAATACAACGCATACCCTTGGTTGAAATTTTTTGGGAATTGCTGTACTTCCAGACTGGTACGAGCAATAGCATCTGGTGTTTCGCCCAAAAGTACAGCAATACTATTTTCTAATGACCATATCAAGTTTTGTATTGTAATCAACTGAGCCTTGGCATTATACAACAAAGCCTCATATTGCTGTACGGCTATCTCTGTGGTAATTCCTGATTCTTTTAATGCCTTGGCTGTTTCCCAACCTTTTTGACGTAAAACTACGGTTTCTTCCAATATTTTCTGTTGCTTATCATACATCAACAATTGATAATAAGCTATTGCTACGCTACTTACTACCTCCGACTTAACGGCTTGATGCGTGACTACTGTAGACAACAACGAAGCATAAGTAGCTTTGTTTCTAGCACTTAACTTTCCCCAAACATCAACTTCCCACGAAAGATTTCCTGCCAATTCCCACTGATCAATATAACGCCGTTGTCCTATAATTGCTCCTATTTGAGTATTTTGAGACATCGTGCTTTTTGTATAATTAGCTGAAATTGACAATGTTGGCAAGTACAATTGCTTCGCCTGTGTTACATAAGCCTCAGCCGAAACAATATTTTGTAAGGCAACACGAATATCTAAATTATTTTGTAAAGCCTTATCAATATATCCTTGCAAAATCTCATCTGTAAAAATTTCCCTCCAAGACACATTAGCACTACTCAAACTATCGTTAGATATATTTTCTGTACGAAAAAGTTTTTCATCTACCAACTCAGGACGTTCATAGCTTTTCCGACCCACACACGAGGTCAGAAATACCACAGAAACACCTGTTATCAATACTCTGAATATTATTTTTTTCATTTAAGTTCCTAATTTAACAAAAAACCAAAACGCTACACTTTTGATTGGCAAATATATCATTTAGTTTAATACAAACAAAACTAATTAAACATAAATAAATTTGAAATTATTTACTCTTAATTCCTTTCAAATTAGATGAATTTTCTTTATTTTAAAAATAAATAATATTCACTTAACATTCGAGATATAACTTATTAAGATATTTGCAACGAAAAAAAATATATAATGTTATGGAACAGATTTATGTAATTATGATTATTACTCTAGTTATCCTAGCTATAATAGATATTATGGTGGGGGTGAGTAATGATGCTGCGAATTTTTTAAATTCTGCATTGGGTTCAAAGGCGGTTTCTTTTAAAACCGCTATGATTGTTGCCTCTGTAGGTATTCTTTGTGGGGTATTATTTTCTAGCGGAATGATGGAGATTGCTCGGAGCGGAATTTTTACCCCTAGTATGTTTACTTTTAACGAAGTAATGATTATCTTTCTCTCGGTAATGATTGCCGATATAATATTACTTGACGTATTTAACTCGCTCGGACTTCCTACTTCTACTACGGTATCAATCGTGTTCGAGTTGTTAGGAGCGGCGGTCTGTTTGGGGATAATCAAAATTTTGATTGCCAAAAATTCTCTAGAAACTTTAGGCAGTTATATCAATACAGACAAGGCAAGTAGTATTGTTGTAAGTATTTTATTATCTGTGTTTTTGTCGTTCGTGGTGGGTAGTATTGTGCAATACCTTTCTAGGCTTTTATTTACATTTCAATCCGAGGACAGAATCAAAAAATTTGGAGCTTTATTTGGAGGATTTGCCATTACTTTCATTACATTTTTTATACTTATCAAGGGTCTCAAAGGCGTTTCCTTTATCGACAAAGAAACGAACCTGTTTATCAAAAACAATCAACTGCTTATCTTAGGCGTTAGTTTTTTGTTTTGGACTTTATTTTCTTTCCTTTTAATGAAAATATTTAAAGCTAACATCTTAAAGATCATTATTATTATCGGAACATTTGCCTTAGCCTTGGCTTTTGCTGGAAATGACCTTGTTAATTTTATCGGTGTTCCTATTGCTGCTATTCAGTCGTACGAGATTTATCAAAATACGCCCAACCTTTCCAATATGGGAGCCTTGGCTAATAGCGATTTAGTAGCTCCATTCTACTATTTGCTCATAGCTGGAATCATCATGGTATTTACATTATGGACTTCCAAAAAAGCCCGAACCGTAATTGAAACCGAAATGAGCTTGGCTCATCAGGGAGATGGCGTGGAAAAATTCAGCCCTAATACTATTGCTAAAATAATCGTTCGAGGGGCTATCCTTATCGGCACAGGAGTCAATTACATATTACCTAAATCGCTACAAATCAAAATAGACGAACGTTTTATAAAAGTACAAAAGCGTCAAACCCAAGAAGAACGTATACAAGAACCTGCCTTTGATATGATTCGTGCATCGGTGAATCTTATGGTGGCCAGTATTTTGATTGCTCTGGGTACTTCATTAAAATTGCCTTTATCTACCACCTATGTAACATTTATGGTGGCAATGGGTACTTCATTTGCAGATAGAGCTTGGGATCGAGAAAGTGCCGTATATAGGGTATCTGGAGTATTCAATGTTATTGGCGGATGGTTTGCCACGGCATTAGTTGCCTTTTTTACAGCCGCTACTATAGCTATCCTCCTTTACTACGGTCAGATATATTCGTTTATAGGAATCCTTGTATTACTTGGAATCAGCCTATACCGAAGCAACAAAGCTCATCGAGAAAAACAACTTCAAAAAATTGAAGAAATCAAAATACTAAGCAAAAAAGATATTGTTACCATACAAGAAGTTATTAACGAAAGCTCGGAACAAATATCAAATGTTATCAGTCAGATAGGGCCTATCTATTCCAAAATTATATCTGGATTGGGCAATGAAGACTTAATCGAACTAAAAGCAACCAAAAAGAAGGTCAAAAAAATGGAAAAAGATATTGACAACCTAAAAGCCAATATCTATTACTTTATCAAACATCTGGACGATACCTCTGCCGAGTCAAGCAAATTTTACGTACACACACTCGGATACCTACAAGATATTATTCAATCGATGACATTTATCTGTCAGAGTGTGGTTACTCACGTAGACAACAAACACAAAAAACTAAAAATCAATCAATTAAAAGACATCAAAACCATAGAACTTCAACTAAACAGGGTGTTTAACCAAATCAATCACATCTTCATTAGTAAGCGATTTGAAGAAATAGAACAAATCATTCTTAATGAAAACAGCCTTACTAATGATATTGAAAATTCTATTCAAAAGCAGATTGTACGAATCCGAACCACAGAAACCAGTCCTAAAAACAGTAAATTGTATTTTTCATTACTTTTAGAAACCAATGATTTGGTACAATCTACAGAAAAACTCCTCATTCTATTTGATGAGTTTGACAAATATGTAAAAAAAGACGCTTAAGTCCTGTCGGCATATTTTAACTAACGCATTAACTACTTCCTTCCGATTTGGTTAATGCGTTTTGTATTTATTATCAAACGTTTATGAACTTGGTACCGTTGTTTGATAAAATTTAAACACAATGGCATTGTTTTTGCCCAAACTTTCTCTAATTTTACAAAAAAATAATTATTTTTGCAATACGAAAGAAATTTTATCTATAAAATACATGAAAAATCTACAATACATTTTGTTTATATTCATTTTTAATGTAATAAACGCTCAAAAAGGTACTTTTACCGAATATACCTACAAATGCAACGATAGCATCACCAGACCTTATGTGGTGTACAAACCTAAACAGTATCAGGAAAACAAACCTAATACACTTGTAGTGTTTTTGCACAATAGCGTATCCGCTCCTAATATCAAAAGTAATCCACTCGAAATAAGCAAAAACTCAGAATGGATTGAGTTGGCTGACGAGGCTAATTTTTGTATTTTATTTCCTTACGGACAAAAAAATGCCTCTTGGTTTAATAGCACTGGAGTAGATATGGTACTTGCCCAAATTCAATCGGTACAAGGTCAATTGAACATCAATCCTAATAAAATTATCCTCACAGGATTTGCCGAAGGAGCTACTGGTGTATTGTATTTTTCGATGACCAATTCCGATATTTTTAGCGGTTTTATAGCCATAAATGGAAGCCTTAAGGAAGCCGACAAAATAGGCGAACTTGACCTATTTCCTTCAAATATGAATCAAAAGCCCTTTCTAATTTACAACTCGTCAAAAGATATTCACTATTCGTACCAACAACATCAAAATAGTGCGGAATACCTTCAGAAATTCAACAATAACATCTCTTTTAGAGAAGACTACAACAAAAACGAGAAAAACTACCTCGACCCTAAACAAAACGAAATCATTGAGTTTATCAATACCTTATCTGACAAACAAGCTGATACCTTTGAATTTGAAACCAGTAAAGAAGACGAACAGTTTGACTTTATACAGATCAATAAAATAAATACCGAACTACAAGCTCTAGCATGGCATCCTACCTACCAACTTAGATTGCTTGACGATAGAGTAAACCTCGATATGAAGTACAATTACAACACTCAAGAAAAAAATATTGTTGTAACAGGTATGAAAAAAAATGGCAATGCTCATAATATTGGACTACAAGTCGAAGATGTTATCATTAAATTTGAAAATGATAGTATTTCGTCTTCTTACGCCCCTTTTTACTATACAATCAACAAAAAAGCTGGAGACCCTACTGAAATTACCGTTATACGAAATGGAACAGAACAAGTAATCAAAGGACGTTTTAACAAAGGGACATACTACAACATTTTTGACAAGAATAAAAAATCCGCAAAAATTAAAGTACACCTACTTAAAAATGAACTCATAATCGAAACTTCAAGAGTAGTAGTATTTACGGTGGATTTCGATAAAATCCCTACCAAAATCAAAACCATAAATATCAATGGTGTACAACAAAAAGTAAAGTATCCTTCTGGAAACAATCCTAAAATAGTTTCGTTTACCACTACCTAAATAGTAACTTATGCGAACAATATTATTACTAATTCTGGTTATCTTTTTTAGCTGTGAAAAAGATGATATTTGTACGGAAGAAACTACCCCTAAATTAGTTATCGACTTTTATGAATATCTGAATCCTACTATCAAAAAAAATTTCCTAAAACTCGAAATTTCAGAAATTAGTAATCCAAATACCATATTAACTATTGAACACAACAATCAGGTTAAATTACCTCTAAAAACCGATGCAACACAAAGTACATACCTGTTCAGATTGTACTATACCAGCCTTAACAACGTGGTATATAACGACGATATAATTAGTATAAATTACACCAAATCTGACATCTATGTATCTAGGGCTTGTGGTTTTAAGTCGAACTTTACGCTCCATCAATCTAGCCTTGATAATACAAATCCTACTGTGTCAGACCCCAATCAAGATGGCTTTTGGATTAAGGAAAGTGTAATTAAACAAAATCTTATCACAAACGAAAATGAAACTCATTTGGATCTGTTGTTTTAGTATATTTTCATCACTTTGCTTTAGTCAATCTGATGACCAAAATCAAGCTAATACTGTCAAAAATCAAAAATACGGCTTACGCATAGGAGCTGATATTACAAAATTAGGGTATGCCCTTTTTGATAAAAATTACAGCGGATTAGAAATTGTAGCAGACTATCGCTATAATCAAAAAATATACTTTGCCACAGAATTGGGCTACGAAAACAAAACAAGCAATACGCCTCAACTCAACTACAACACTAGTGGAACTTTTCTTAAAATTGGTTTCGATTATAACACCTACCAAAATTGGTTGGATATGCAAAATCAAATCTATATTGGTTTTAGATACGGAACAAGCCTATACAATCAAACACTGAATAATTATAGAATATATTATAACACAAACGGATTTTTCGATGAACACCAACTTATTGTTGCCGACTCAAAATATCCAAACCTAAACGCTCACTGGATAGAACTTGCAGGGGGAATAAAAGTGGAAATACTCAAAAATATCTTTATAGGTTTTAAAATAGCCTTGCATTACAAAGTAGCCGAATCAAAACTAAACAACTTCGAAAATCTGTACATTCCCAACTTTGGTCGTACTTATCAAGATAGTAACTTTGGTGTAGGATTTAATTACACCGTCTCTTTTCTTTTGCCTTTCTACTCAAAAAGCACCCCTACTCAATAAATTACACATAATCAAATACAGCATAACATTCCCCAAAAACAAAGGCTACAACTTGAATTTTGTTGGAATTATTACATTGGTTGTTGCGGTGAATTTCAACGATTGAAAAACACCTGATAATTAAGGTAATTGGCTTATTTCATATTTTGATTTGTAGCTAATATTTACAATTTTCAACCCAATTATCGGTTATTTTTTTTAGCTTCTTCTTCTGATAATTTGTTTGTGTCAAAAATCCAATAAATTGCTCCATGCTTAGGGTAAAAATCTCCGCGAGAAACTAAATTGCCATCATACCCCATTTCTTCATTAAGAAACTTGATAATATCTTGGTTAAAATGTTCAACCGCAGTAGACTCCAAACACATTTCATCGTTAAAATAGCCATTGGCTTGTAGTAAATCAAAAGGTTTTTGGCAATTTTGTTGGAATAAAATTCATATTTTCCATAATTGTAATTATTTATTATAATCAAAAATATTTATCCAATTGGTATTCCTTAAATACGCTATTCCACGCCATATAGCGTGAGCGTTCTGCCTATTTATTCTACACCTCAATTTTGAATTTACCAGATTCTCTTTTATGGCAGAATAACAAGCTGACGCTTTTAAGTTACTATGTATTGCTCAATATTTTCGAGTGCAAATTTAGAAATATAAATTTGATTATCAAAATTTTATTTTGTACGATTACAACGGAAAAGATGTATCTTTTCCCTACAAATCATCGTGCCTATCGCCCCATATACACCAACAAAATGTTTATGTTTGCGGAATAAATTCTTACAACGAAAAATAATATTCTTTG
>JAUMYH010000026.1:686-29472 GCA_030528745.1 Bacteroidota bacterium | reverse complement strand
AACCCCTGTTACCAGGATGAAAACCTGGCGTCCTAACCCCTAGACGAACGGACCAACTATTTGTTTAGGTGTTTTTACGAGTGCAAATATAGGACATATTTTATATCCTGCAAAATAATGTTTCATTTTTTTTGCTAAAAAAGTATTTTTATTTTTAAACACCTCTAAATCAATATTTTATTTTTGTAAAAATCTTTGCATTTTTTGTTTTTTAGAAGTGTTTTTGTCTTTAAAAATAATGTTTGTAGTGGTTCTGGTTTGTGTTTTGTAAGGCGTTAGGTGTGCTGAAATTGTTTTTTGTAAAATATAATGTATATTTGTTGCGTTGATTTGGTGGTTTTGCTTAAGCGTGTTTACTCATTAATATATATAATGTGAAAAATACAGAAGTTGCAATTAGTGCTAAAAACGCACTTTGCAAATTGATTTAAAAGATTTATATTTGCAGATATGGAAACAGTAAAGATAATAGAATGTCCTAGAGACGCTATGCAAGGAATCAAGACGTTTATTCCCACACAGAAAAAGGTGGATTATATTCAGTTGTTGTTGGGTGTGGGCTTCGATACTATTGATTTCGGAAGTTTTGTCTCAGCAAAGGCTATTCCTCAAATGCAGGATACAGCAGCGGTGTTGGCTCAATTGGATTTGTCTCAAACCAGAAGTGAATTGTTGGCAATAGTGGCCAATACCAAAGGAGCGGAGTTGGCTAGTGAACATCATCAGATTAAATATCTTGGTTTTCCGTTTTCTATATCTGAAAATTTTCAGATGCGAAACACGCATAAGACTATAGCCGAATCGATAATTACTTTACAGGAAATTTTGGACATTGCTGCCAAAACGAATAAAGAAGTGGTGGCTTATTTGTCGATGGGGTTTGGGAATCCTTACGGAGATCCGTGGAGTGTGGAAATTGTGGCTGATTGGACAGAACAACTCGCCGCTATGGGAGTTAAGATATTGTCCTTGTCCGATACAGTGGGTAGTTCTACCCCCGAAAATATCGACTATTTGTTCGCGAATCTGATTCCAAAATATCCGAATATAGAATTTGGGGCTCATCTGCACACCACTCCAGACCGTTGGTTCGAAAAGGTAGACACGGCATTTAAGGCAGGTTGCAGAAGGTTTGATGGAGCTATAAAAGGATTCGGAGGATGCCCTATGGCTAAAGATGAACTCACTGGGAATATGCCTACCGAAAAGTTACTTTCGTATTTTACAGCCAATAAAATTCAAACAAACTTAAATCCGTTGTATTTTGAAAGTGCCTATAATGAAGCCGCTAAGGTGTTTTTGCACGGATAGTTAATAGCAGTAGTTTTATGCAAAAAAATAATATTAATATACAAAATAAAAGAGCTAAGTTTGAGTTTGAAATCTTAGATAGATATACTGCTGGAATAGTGCTTACAGGTACAGAAATAAAATCGATAAGACTTGGAAAAGCACAAATTGCCGATAGTTTTTGTGAATTTAACGATAGGGGAGAATTGTTCCTAATCAATAGCTTTATAGAGGAATATGCCTTCGGAACACATTATAATCATAAAGCTAAAAGTGAACGCAAACTTCTTTTGAATAAAAAGGAATTGAGAACCTTGAACAAAAACGTTCAGAATAAAGGACTTACGATAGTGCCTTTAAGAATGTTTATCAACGAAAAAGGATTGGCAAAACTTGATATTGCTCTGGCTCGAGGAAAAAAATTATATGACAAACGAGCTTCGATAAAAGATAGAGATACCAAACGAGATTTGGATAGAATCCGTAAAATGTAATATGTTTGTCTGTTCGTATGCTTAATCAAGAGAATTTACAAAAGCTAAGAGAGTTTGAAAAACTGGATTTGTTGGCAAACCAAATCGTAGAAGGTTTTATATCGGGTATTCACAAAAGTCCGTTTCATGGTTATTCGGCCGAATTTGCCGAACACAAAATTTATAACAAAGGCGAAAATACCAAAAATATAGACTGGAAACTCTATGCTCGTACGGATAAATTATTTGTAAAGCGATTTGAAGAAGAAACCAACCTGAGGTGTCATATTATTATAGATAACTCTTCGTCAATGCACTATCCGAAACTCGATAGTCAAGAGCCTTTCTACAAATCAAAGATAGGATTTGCAGTTTTGGCTGGTTTAGTATTGATGAATCTGTTGAAAAAACAACGCGATGCTTATGGTTTGAGTGTTTTTTCGGATACCTACGAATATTATGCACCTGAAAAAACCAACAACAGGCATTATCAGATGTTGCTTTCCAAATTGGGGCAAATACTCTCTGTGGATAGGGAGCAAAAACAGACCTATACGGTAGATTTTTTGCATCAGATAGCAGAAAAAATCCACAAAAGATCGATGATTGTGTTGTTTACGGATATGTTTTTGACCCAAGATGAAGACAAGCTGTTTGCCGCCTTGCAACATCTAAAACACAATAAACACAAAGTTGTAGTGTTTCATACTTATAGCAAACGGTACGAAATGGATTTTGATTTCGCTAATAAACCAAAAAAATATGTGGATTTGGAGACGGGAGAGTCTATAAATCTGTATTCGTCAGCTGTAAAAGAGCAATATCAAGATGAGGTTAAAAAATATTTTGAAAAAATTGCACTGATTTGTTCGCAATACAAAATCGCGTATGTTCCTGTAAATGTGGAAGATAACTTTGATGTGATACTTAACACCTATTTGTTGGAGCAGAAAAAGTTCAAATAATTCAAAAAAAGTTGAAAAAAAGTTTGCAGGTTTAAAAAAATGTCGTACATTTGCAGTGTCAAAAAATAACAAAAGACAATATAAGGTTTGGTAGTTCAGTTGGTTAGAATACATGCCTGTCACGCATGGGGTCGCGGGTTCGAGTCCCGTCCAGACCGCTAAATTTAACAAAAAGTTTTCGGAAACGGAAACTTTTTTTTGCACTTTACAGAATCAAAATTATAGTTGTGTTGTTTTTTGAGTTTTGACTCGAAGGGTTTAGTAGTTAGACCAATGAAAAGCTTTCCAAAATATTGGAGGGCTTTTTGTATTTTGGGTAGATTGTTGTATTTTTGTTCTATGCAATTACGGAAATTAAATTTGGTTAATTATAAAAATTTTCTTGATGCTAATTTTGAGTTCCATTCTAAAATAGTATGTTTTACGGGGCAAAATGGTAAAGGAAAAACCAATATATTAGATAGTATTTATCATTTGGCAAATACTAAAAGTTACTTCAGTAGCGTTGCACAGCAAAGTATTAATTTTGAGGCTGATTTTTATGTTATTGAAGGAGATTTTCTTAAAGAAGGAGTGCCTTATCAGGTGGTGTGTAGCCTAAAAAAAGGACAGAAAAAAGTGTTGAAACGCAATGGGAAACCTTACGAAAAATTTTCGGATCATATAGGGCTAATTCCTGTGGTGATTGTATCGCCTTTTGATAACGATTTGATTCAGGAGGGGAGTGAAGTCAGACGCAAACTAATCGATCAGATTATATCGCAACTCGACAAAGAATATCTGGAAACTCTAATCAAATACCAAAGAATACTCAATCAACGCAATACCTTATTGAAGTATTTTGCTAATAATAAAACTTTTGATGCCGATACACTCGATATTTATGATTTTCAACTGGCAGAATTGGGGGAGCTAATCTATAGTAAACGAAAAGATTTTATAGAAGTATTTTCACCAATCTTCAAAAAGTATTACGCTATTATTTGTGATGAAAAAGAACAGGTCGAACTGCAATATCAGAGTACACTGACCCAGCAAAGAATGTATACGGCTCTGAAAGATACTATTCAGAAAGACAGGGTGTTACAATATACTTTTACAGGAATACATAAAGACGATTTGGTGTTTCTACTCAATAGGTATCCAGTCAAAAAGTTTGGTTCGCAAGGGCAGCAAAAATCTTTTTTGATAGCTCTTAAACTCGCTCATTTTGAATTTGTTAAGCAGAAATATAACGTAAAGCCTATTTTGCTATTTGACGATGTGTTTGATAAATTAGATAAATTTAGGGTGCAGAAAATAGTTGAATTGGTTAATAAAAATACTTTTGGTCAGATTTTTATTTCCGATACAGACAAAGAGCGTACAGAGCAAATAATCAGACAAACCAAGCTCGAATATCAAATCTTTGAATTATAATATGTTTTTACAAAAAGAAATTGACTTTATACTTGCTATTGACAAACTCAAGAATGTGAGTCGCAGAAATTTTAATACAGATGATGCAAGGCGTGAGAATACGGCAGAACATAGTTGGCAGGTGATGGTGGTAGCTCAAGTGCTGCTTCCTTATGCACAGCATCGCAATCAGATTGATTTACTAAGGGTGTTAAAAATGCTTTCAATACATGATATTGTCGAAATTGAGGCAGGAGATACCTTTGTGTACGATCAGGAAGCTATGCAAAATAAATATCAGAGAGAATTACAGGCAGCTAAAGCTATTTTTGGAAAACTTGATTCGGCTGTAGGAGAGGAATTTCTGAATTTGTGGATAGAATTTGAAGCAGCCGAATCGGTAGATGCCAAATTTGCCTCGGCGGTAGATAGATTTATACCTTTTTTGCTTAATTCGTATACTTCGGGCAAAAGTTGGACAGAATCGAGCGTAACTGTCGATAAAGTTAAGGAAATAGTGGGGCCTGAAGTGCAGACCATAGCCCCTGAATTTATACAATTATTCGATGAGCTTATTCAGAAAAACGTCAAAGAAGGCAAATTAATAGAGTAATTATTTCAATGATGGTGTTCGAAAATGTTCAAAATACTCCGAAAAAAAAACGATTACAAAATTTGGTAATGTGGTAAAAATGGTGCTTTTTTTAGAAAAAAGTCAGACAAAAACTCAGAAATAATTACGCAAAAGCGTATTTTTGTAGGGCGAAAAATAGGAAATGTATAAGATAGTGTTTTCGAATAAAGCACTGAAAAGTCTAAAGAAAATTACAGGAGTTTATCAGAAATTGATTTTGGGAAAACTTAACGAATTGGCTATAAACCCTTTTGAAAATTCTAGTATAAAAGCCCTAAAAGGACAAGATAAAGTTTATCGTTTGAGAGTAGCAGATTACAGAGTGATTTTTACGATAGATAATGGTGAACTTGTTGTTTTAGTCATAGATATAAACCACAGAGGAAACATTTATAAAAAGAAATAATTATGGATACTATTTTGGTAAAAAAAAGCATTTTGCAGTTGTTTTTTGAGATTATTAATGATTTGTCGCTAGAAGAGATAGAAGATATTAAAGACGCACTCACTGTCAAGGAGTTTGAATTGACAGATGATGGAGAGCGTTTTAGTATGGAGCAGGTAAAAGAGCAGTTAGCGATAGATGAATCTGAAATACAGGGATAGAGATGAAAAATGAAGGAGCGATGATTTTGGAAGCTATTATAGAAAAATCAGGGCTTAGCATAGGAGAAATTACAGAAAAGACCAATATTCCAGCCTCTCGTTTTTCTGAATGGCTTAATGGAAAACGCATTCCAAAATGGAATACATTACAAGAAATTGCCCAAGCCATTGGTGTAAAAATAGTAGTGGAAGTGTACCATGAGGATTAAGGCAATGTGGTATAAATGGTGCTATTTATAATTGGCAAATATCTCTTTGGCGTTGTTGGTGGTAACCTCGGCTATTTTATCTAAGGGTAGTTGATAAATGTCAGCCAATTTTTGAGCTGTATGGATTAGGTATGCACTTTCGTTGCGTTTGCCTCTGTATGGAACAGGAGCCAAGTACGGAGCATCGGTTTCTAACACAATGTGTTTGAGTTCTATTTGATTAAGGAACTGATCTATTTTTCCGTTTTTGAAAGTAACAACTCCTCCAATTCCCAACTTCAGATTAAAAGATATAGCCTTTAGGGCATCGTAGTACGAGCCTGTAAAACAATGAAATATCCCTCTCAAATGGCCGTTATTTTCTTGTTCCAAAACCTCAAACACCTCGTCAAAGGCATCTCTACAATGTATCACTATAGGCAAATCGTAGTGGTTCGCTAGGCGAATTTGGTGAGCAAAGCATTCTTTTTGCTCCTTGACAAAGGTTTTGTCCCAATACAAATCAATTCCAATTTCGCCTATGGCAGCAAATTTTCGGACTTTGAGCTGATTTTCAATGGTTTCTAATTCTGATAGATAATTCTGTTTTACGTAAGTAGGATGTAGCCCACACATAAGCGAAATCTGTTCAGGATATTTCGCTTCCAAGTCGTACATACTTTCGATATAATTACTATCAATGGCAGGTAGATATAAGTGTTTGATACCCAAATCAATAGCTCTTTGAATCATTTCGTGTCGGTCAGCATCAAACTCTTCGCTGTATAGGTGGGTATGTGTGTCGATAAAGTTCATAATTTTTATTTAGAATGATTTTTTTGGTGAGATAATAATGACCATACCACAGATACAAATAGTACGCCTCCAATAATTGAAAGTGAAACGATGGATTCAAAATGATAGAAAGGCATTATAATCATTTTGATTCCGATAAATCCGAGTATGATTGCCAAACCATAGTTTAGTTTTGAAAAAATATCCATAGAATTTGCCAGTAAAAAGTATAACGAACGCAAACCAAGGATGGCAAAAATGTTGGAAGTGTACAATATAAACGGATCGTCTGGAGCAATACCAAATATAGCAGGAATACTATCCACGGCAAATACCAAATCAGTAATTTCGATAACTACTAATGCAACAAATAGGGGCGTGGCATATTTAATGCCTTTTCGTACAATAAAAAAGTTATCGCCATCGTATTCGTTAGTGGTTTTGAAGAAGCGATTTACAAGTTTTACTCCAAAACTATTGCTTAAATCTTGATATTCGTTTTCATCGTTTGACTTCCACGATTTGAGTCCTGCTACGAACAAAAATATACCAAATATGAATAGAATAAGATTAAGTTGTCGTGGTTCTCCACTAGGTTGGTAGCCCAAAAATGGAGCTGAAATATAGGTGTGGTTAATAAGCTCTACTCCAGCAAATATAAATATAGCTCGGAATACTAAAGCTCCTAATATACCCCAAAATAGTATTTTGTGTTGAAATTCTTTAGGAATTTTAAAAAATTTAAACACCAATATAAAAACAAACAGATTATCGACAGATAACGCCTTTTCGATCCAATATGCCGCTTGAAATTTGTTGAAATTTTCGTACGTACCCATAGGTTTATCAAGCGTATAATATACTATAACACTGAATAACATTGCCAAAGAAATCCATAACACAGACCAAAATAGAGCTTCTTTGTTTGAGATTACGTGTGATTTTTTATTAAAAATGCCCAAATCAAGCAGAAGCATTACAATAATCGTAATTGAAAATCCAACTATTAACCAAGGATGATTTATCAAATGTTCGTTGTTCATTTTAGATATATTAAAATTATTAAATTACATATTTTCCAGCCATTGTTCTGGATTGAGTGTATTTATATTTTGTGTTACAGTAAATTTCATAGAGGTAGTTCCGTTGGAATAGGTATGTATCTTACCTAATTTTTGTTTTAGCTCTACCTTGTCTCCTTTTTTGACATATACTTTGTCAAGATTGCCGTATATGGTTACATAATCACCATGCTGTACCCAAACGTGCATATTAACAGGGGTTACCATCATAATTTGAGTTACTTCGCCTTGGAATACGGCTCTGGCTTCGGCACCTTGTGGGGTAGAAAAAACAATTCCCGTATTGTTTACAATCAGGTGTTTTTCGATAGGGTGAGGCTGATTGCCATAACGAGAGGTAATAGCTCCCTTTTCGACAGGCCAAGGCAATTTTCCTTTATTGGCCTTAAAATTGTCCGCTATAATCTTACCCTCGGGCGATAATTCGTATTTGGTAGATGATATTTCTTTGTTGGACACCTTTCTACCTTCGGATTTTGCCTTTTTTTTGTTGGCTTCGGCTATAGCCTCGCGTTTTAATTTTTCGATTTGTTTGTCAATTTTATCAGCTTCTTTTTGCTTTTCGGAAATATCGCTCAAGAATTTTTTCTTATTTTTATTTATAATCGCAATCAAATCGTCTTGAACTTTGGTCTCTTGTTCCAGATTGGCTAATTCTTTGCGTTGATCTTTCAAAATAGCCTCTTTTTCCTTTTTCTTGACTGCCAATTCTTGATTTTTGAGGGTCAAAATTTCGGTCTTTTTTTTGAGTTCTTCGCCTTGCTCACGTCTGAAATCGGCATATTGCTTCATGTACTGAATGCGTTTGTATGCCTGTAGAAAGTTGTCCGAAGACAGAATAAACATCAATCTACTTTGGGTGGAACGCATGTTGTAGGATTTGACAATCATATTGGCATAATCCTCACGCAATGTTTCGATCTCTTTGGTTAATTCGTTGATTTTTTGCTCATTATCATTGATTTCTTGAGAGAGCAGTTTTTCTTGTTCTCGTGTAGTGCGAATAAGTTTTTCGGTAAGTCTTATTTTGGTGCGTTGCTCGTCAAGTTTTTCTAAAATAGGTTTTTCCTTATTTTGCTCACTTTTTAACAACTCCTTGAAGTTAGCGATTTGTTTTTGAATTTTGATTTTTTCATCTTCGAGCTGTTTTTGCTTATTTTTTTGGGCAAAAATAAAGTTAGAAAAAATCAGAAATAATATAATGATGATTTTGTGCATTAGTCTTTATTTTAGAATTTGATAGATATAGGTTGGTATCCATTAGGTATTTCGAACGGAAAATTTAGATTTGGGTTGTCTATGGTAATGGATTTGTAATTAATTTCTATAGTGTTTTCATTTTCAGATTCCTTGGTGTGAATTATCAGGGATTTGGGCAATGAATTTGTAGAATACAAGTTGTAATCGTTGTATTCTACAGAAGCGAAAAATCCTCTTTTAGGGTCTTCAAATGTTTGTTTGTTAAGGTTGTATGATTTGGGCGAAATAAAATAATTGGTAATGATACCCTCTGATTTAGAATAAAACTGATAGGAATATTCGTTGATGCTGAATTTGGTGTTTTGAGCCGTTATACCTTCAATTGTTTTGCCGAGCAACAGATTTTGTAGTTTTTGAAAATTCATTTCCATTCCCAAAAAATTACTGATAAGTTCATAGTTGCCAACAAAGTATTCTTTTTCCATTTTGTTGTAAAATTGAATTTCCTCAGGAGTAGCATAGAGTTTGAAAACCAATCCGCCAATAGGAATACGTGCACTAATCAGAATGATTTGATCTTTTAATATTCTGAAGTCAAGCCCAACATTTACAATACCATAATTGGTAACTCCATTGATATGAATGCTTTTGAATGCCAATTCGTTTGTATTTGCATACTGCTCAAGCACATAATCTGCCTTCATAACATCGGCTCTTGTTGAAGTTGCCTTTTGAGAAGTTTTACAAGAGGCTAATATCAACGAAAACAATAGTAAATACATTAATTGTTTCATAGCATTATTTTTTGTTTGATAACTCATTAAGTTTTTGAATGTACTTATTTTTGTTTTTTTCGTCTTTCAAAGCGGTATATACTTCGATTAATTTTGAATAGAACGCTTTTTCGAGTTCGATGTTATCGGTAAGATAGTCCAACCCCTCTTCAAGGTTATCTTTAGCTTTCCCTAATTGTTGTTTGTCGAAAAGAGCAACAGCCCGATAGTAATATAAATCGGGTTGTAAAGGGAACAAATCCATGTATTTTTCAGAATCTGTAGCCAATTGTTCTGTTTTTCCATTTTTTAACAACGCCTCAAGATACAGTAGTACCGACTCTAAGTCGTTCGGATTGTTATTGATGGCAATTTTGAAATATGTTTCGGCATGACCAAACTCGTTTTTGTTGAAAAAATATTTTCCAACTTCTTTGGCTACAGCAATGTTATCGGACGGACGAAATAGCTGGATAGCTTTCGCTAATTCGGAGTGGTAGATTGGTTCGCGAAACGTCAGTTGTAACAAGTCATTGAAACAAAGATGTTTAATTTTGACATCGATTTGCTCGTTCTCTAACACTCGGTAGATTGATTTTAGAGCCTCGGTATTGTTGTTTTGATCCAGATAAAAACGATACAGATACACATGAGCCCAATCCGATTCGGGGAAGTTTTGGGCTAATTTTTTAGCGACCTCAAAGGCCTTTTGGTCTTGCTTTTCGTCGGTATATTTGTACAAAAGTGTAATGTAAAGGCTAGGGTCTTTAGGATTTTTCAGAATCTTTTCTTCGAGTTGTTCAACCTCGCCAGTAGTATATACCTTACGCGAAAGAAGCTGCTCTTTGTAAAACTTGAGGCGACTACTATGCAATTTCTGCTCAAGCTCCTCTATAAGAGCGATGGCTTTGTCGTCTTGGTTGGTGTAGATGTATAGCTCAACCAATTTTTCTTGGTATCGGTTACTGTTTTGTGGGTCTAAATCAATAATCTTTTCTACATTAGTAATAGCCTTTTCAAAATCTTTTAGTTCAAAATACAGATTGTAAAGGTCGGTATATATCCATTTGTTGTTTGTTTCAAATTCGAGGGCTTTTTTCAGATTCATCTCCGCCTGAGGGTAGTCTTTCGTAGACAAATAGTTTTTGCCTAATTCGTGATATACTACCGCCCGATGATTATTTTCCTTTAAAGCAAGATGAAGGCTGTTGATGGCTTTGTCATAATTTTCCATAGCTCTGTGCTTGAGCGATTCGTAAAAATGGTTTTCGAATCTACTTGCCGATATGGTGATGCTATCGGGTTCGGTAGGTTGTTGTGCAAAACCAGAGCCATGAAGCACAAATAACAGATATAGTATACAAGCCCTCATCTAATAAATAGTTTTGTTTATTCCAGTTCTGTATAATCACCGATACTCACAGAGGTATAATTACCGTCAATTTTGCAATGGTTACCAATCATGCTGTTTTGCAAGTTGATGTTTTTGATTGTACTATTGTTCTGAATTAGTGAGTGGGTAATGGTGGTATTTTCGATGGTACAATTATCGCCAATCGAAACATAAGGTCCTACGGTAGCATTGGTAATAGTTACATTTTTACCAATAAAACAAGGCTCTATGATAGTAGCGTTAGTCTTTGAAGTACAAGTTGGTTTTGTGAGCAGATTATCTTTTTGTAAAAAACTTAAAATACGGTTATTAGTATCTACGGTTACATTTTTGTTACCACAGTCCATCCATTCATCAACTTTTCCAGGTGTAAAAATCATACCTTTTTGTTTCATGTTTTCCAAAGCATCTGTAAGTTGGTATTCTCCGCCTTTGGTGATGTTGTTGTCTAGTAAATGTTGTAATTCAGAGCGTAATGTTTCGCCACTTTTAAAATAGTAAATCCCAATTATAGCCAAATCGGACACAAATTCTTTTGGTTTTTCGATAAAATCGACAATTTGGTTGTTTGGGTTTAGTTTGACCACTCCAAAAGCACTTGGGTCTTCAACTTGTTTAACCCAAATTACACTATCAGACTGTGTATTTAGGGTAAAATCGGCACGAAAAAGCGTATCGGCATAAGCAATAACTACGCCTCCTTGCAATGATTCTTTGGCACACATGATGGCGTGAGCTGTACCTAAGGCCTCGTTTTGGTAGTATATTTTACCCTTGCTACCTAATTTTTCTGCAATATTGATGAGTTCTTTTTCGACATCTTTACCGAAACTCTCGTGTATAATGAAAGCAATTTCTGTAACTTCAGTTCCAATTACCTTTACAATATCTTCCACTAATCGATGAGCTATAGGCTTACCTGCTATAGGTATAAGTGGTTTGGGTGTTGTAAGTGTGTGAGGGCGTAATCTTGAACCACGTCCAGCCATTGGAATAATTATTCTCATAATTCAAAAGTTTATTGTTAATACATTAGGTTTAATAACCCCCAAAGGTACGGCAATTAACTCTAATATACAAAATAAAATGAGTTATTATTCTCCCTTAGATTCAATCGTCAGATTAAATTTTTACAACTTTAGTAGATGTGGAATGATTTGAATGTGTTTTTTGTTAAAGTTGTCTTATTTGAATTCAATGTGGTGTGAAAAAGTTATTTTTATGAGTTGAGAGTAGCTAATAAACAACAGAAACCTCTTCCTAAAACAAAAGCGGTTTCTGTGTGAAAATAGATATGTGTAATCGTTTTTGTTTTTGTGTAAACAGTGCTAATTATTTCAGTCTGAAGTTGTAACCTACTGACACAAGCACGGGTGCTAACGAAGTTGTGGTAAGGCGTGGGTCTTCTTGCATAGCATTATAAGTATCAATAAACGCTTTGGAGCGTATTGGAACGAACAAACCTGCACTGAGTTTGTTGCCTCGTTTACCTAATTTGATATCGACATTAGCACCGAATGAAGGCCCGTACGAAACTTTTTCGTATTCAGAAAATTTACTAGAGGTAACACTCACGCCGTTGTATCCGAACATAGCCATCGGATTTATAGAAACCATTTGGCTTACAGGAATTTTATAAGTAGCTCCAACATTCCAACCAACAGTAAGGAGATTAAAACCCAAACCGCCAAAAACGCCGAAGTTTTTTGCAGGGAGGTACTCTACTTTCCCACCAACGCCTCCGTAATCCAATCCAAAGCCAGATCCCACGTATAACTCTTGATTTTGTGCATACGACACACTACCTACAACACAAAATAGTAGTGCCAGTGTCATTTTTTTAAATCTACTCATTATGCTAAAAATTAAAAATTAAACAATCATCTTTTGGAGTGTTCTAATCGTACTAACGAAAAATACACGGACGCAAAAGTATTACATTTTTCAGAAAGTATCAAGAGCGTTTATGTGTTTTTTAAGGATTTTCTATCAATTTTAAAAAGCATTATCTTTTACCGCATTGCCAAATATTTTTTGCGGAGGTAACTTGTAGTAAAGTAATGAAATTTGTATAACTAACTTATTATCAGTGTTTATGTTTCTTTCTTTCTTAGGTAAAAAGCTCCTGTAAACTCGCATCAAGGCACTGTTTGCCAAAAAAGAATCGGCACTTAAATTAAACCAATGTTAAAAAGATTTATTTGATATTATTGTGAAAATATTTGAAAGAAATTTTATTCTTAATGATTGGAATGTAGTTTGCGTAGGTTTGGGAAAGGGTCGGACAATAATGGTTGTTATATGTTGAGTAAAAAATAAGGAAACTTTTTTTTTATTCTAAGTTTCCTTTGTATATTTGCCCTCAAATTCAAAGGAAGAGCAGATGAAAAACACAGTTTGGCTTGTAATAATTATTTTGATACAGTTTTCATGTCAAAAGAAAGCTACCCAAAATGACACAGAATTAACTCCGTCAGAACAAATAAGAGAACTTGAAGGAATAAAGACTGAAAATAAGGGATGTAGGGCAGATTTGGGCGAGATATGGAGCGAATTGTATAAGGTTTGTGTTCCTATTCTTGTTGAGGGTAAAGAATTAGCTCCTATAGGCTCATCGGCTAATGAGCGTCAAATAGCTGCTTATGTATTGATGGCAAAGGACAGTTTGAAGGCAGAATTGTTTATACCAGATGATACACAGTCAATTATATTGGAGCAAGTGTCGAAAGGTGTTTATCAATATTCGAATTATCAGTATAATATGGGTGAAGGAATACTCAAAATTAATGATAAAGAGACTTTTAAGGCAAAATAAGTTCTTTGGATATGAGAAAGTGTGCTTTGTTGTATAGCTTTTTTCTGTTGTGTTTTGTAAATATATCGGCACAAGAGTTAATTTTGGAGGATTCGTTACGGATACCAGATACCGAAGTTCCTAAAAATAGATTTAGTAATGCACTCTCCAAAATGTTCGAACTTGAAAAAGAGGATCAAAGAGGCGTGTTTAGACCATCGGTATATCGACCAATGTATGTGATTCCTTTTAGATGGACAGACAGAGTCAATAGGCAACCAATAAATACCAATCCAGTAAACGGAAATCCGCCTTATCGCAATTATCAATCGGTAGAAGCCAAGTTTCAGGTAAGTATTAAAGCTAAAGTTTGGCAAGATTTTTTAGGAATGAAAGGAGATTTTTGGGTAGCTTTTACCCAACAGGCCTATTGGCAGGTGTATAACGAGGAGCTATCTCGTCCGTTCAGAGAACTCAATTATGAACCTGAATTGATGTATATAATGCCGTTGAAATTATCTATCGGAGATTTTAAATGGCAAATGACAGGGCTTTCGTTTAATCATCAATCCAACGGAAAGGAACAACTCTATTCTCGTAGTTGGAATAGGGTGATATTTATGAATGCTTTTGAATGGAGAAATTTGATTCTTGTAACTCGTCTTTGGAAAAGAATTCAGGAAAAAGAGGCTGATGATGATAATAAAAATATAGAGGATTTTGTAGGAAAGATGGAGCTTACAGCTTTTTATAGCACACAAAGTCATAGTTTTATTTTTACAATGCGTAATAATCTGAATAAAAAAAATAAGGCATTTGCTGAATTGACATATATTTATCCCGTAGGAAGCGGCGGTTTGCGGCTTTTTGCCCAACTATCAACAGGTTATGGAGATTCGCTGATAGAGTTCAATCATAAACAAACCACTATAGGGGTAGGAGTCATCTTATCTGAATTTTAAAAATAAAAAATATATAAATAAAATAGAAATATGAATATAATCAAAACCTCCATTACACGTCCGAGTGTCATTATAGTGGTACTTTCGCTATTGCTTATAGGTGGTATTTTTAGTTATAAATCGCTTAACTATGAGTTAGTACCTAACATAGAGGTAAATATCATTACTATATCTACAGTGTATGGAGGAGCATCGCCCAATGAAATAGAAAGTACTGTAACCAAAAAAATAGAAGATGCAGTATCAAACCTTGAAAATGTTAAAAAAATACAAGCCTTTTCGTATGAGAGTCTGTCAATTGTAATGGTAGAACTCAATACAGGGGCTGATGTAGACTTTTTGTTAAATGATGCTCAACGCAAAATAAACGCGATTCGTTCAGATTTGCCTGATGATGCAGACGAACCTTCGTTAAGTAAATTCTCGTTGTCGGATTTACCCATTATTACCCTTGGGATAACTGCCGAATTATCATCGCAAGATTTATACGAATTGGTTGATAAAAAAATTCAGCCTGAATTTTCAAGACTTTCAGGTGTGGCTCAAGTTACTATTGTTGGAGGACAAGAAAGAGAAATTCGCGTAAGTTTAGACCCCAAAAAAATAGAAGGATATGGATTGAGTATCACTCAGGTACAGCAAATTATAGCGGCTTCTAATTTGGATTTTCCTACAGGAAAATTAAAGACAAGAGAAAATAATACTACAATTCGCTTGGCTGGTAAGTTCAACACAGTTAATGAACTTCGTAATCTGACACTGGCTTCGCATAATGGAATAAATATTCGATTGTCAGATGTTGCCGATGTACAAGATACGCAAAAAGATGCCGAAACATTGGCTCGTATTAACCAAGAAAATACGCTTTTGTTACAAATTACCAAACAAACCGATGCCAATGCTGTATCGGTGAGTGAATTGGTTCGCGCCAGAATGGGCATAATGGAGGATACTTATAAGTCGAATAATTTAAAAATTGACCTAGCCAACGATACGAGCGAATTTACTTTGGCAGCAGCCAATTCGGTGGTGTTTGATCTTGCCTTGGCGGTATTTTTGGTGGCGACCGTGATGTTGTTGTTTTTGCATAGCTTCCGTAATGCAGTAATTGTGATGGTGTCTATTCCAACCTCGCTCATAGCAACTTTTATAGGAATGTTTTTGTTGGGTTATACGCTCAATTTGATGAGTTTGATAGCCCTCTCGTTGGTGGTTGGTATATTGGTTGATGATGCAATTGTGGTTATGGAAAACGTACATAGACACATGGAAATGGGTAAAAACAAAGTACGTGCAGCCTATGACGGAGCTATGGAAATAGGATTTACCGTTACGGCAATTACGCTTGTAATCGTGGTGGTTTTCTTGCCTATAGCATTGAGTTCTGGTTTGGTGTCAGATATTATTCGGCAGTTTTGTGTTACAGTAATTATAGCTACTCTGATGTCGTTATTTATGTCGTTTACTACTGTGCCTTGGCTGTATTCGAGATTTGGAAAATTAGAACATTTGAGTGAAAATTCGATTTTTGGAAAAATAGTTTACAAATTCGAGACGATGCTTAAGCGTTTTACGGAATTTGTTACCAATATTCTGAAGTGGTCGTTTAAACATAAGATAGCAACTTTTATGATAGTGGCGTTTATGTTTGTAAGTTCCGTAGCCTTATTGCCTTTAGGCTTTATTGGCGGCGAGTTTTTCCCTGGACTAGACAGAGGACAATTTGTGGTACAGTTAGAATTGCCTAAAGATGTATCTATAGAACAAACAAACTTTATGACCCAAAAAGCCGAAAATTATATCTCTCAACTTCCAGAGGTAACCAAGGTAATTACTACGGTGGGGCAAACCAGCTCTGGATTTGCAGGAACTCAATCAACTTCCTATAAATCGGAATTGCAAGTGGTGTTGGTCGATAAAAAATTAAGAGCGGATAACACGGTAATTTATTCGGCTAAATTACAACGCAAATTGGAAGAAGTGCTTGTTGGTGCTAAGATTAAAACAGCTCCAATAGAACTTATGGGAGTACAAGATGCTCCTATTCAGCTTACGGTTATGGCCGATGAAGTAGAGGTGGCTCAGGAGTACGCCGAAAAGGTAGCTGCATTATTAAGGACTATTGATGGGGCTACAGGGGTTGAGCTTTTTTCTGAAGATGGAAATCCTGAAATTACGGTTCAGGTAGATAGAGACAAAATGACATCTTTAGGATTGCATGTGGCAGCAGTAGGGCAAACGATGCGTATGGCATTTAACGGAGATGATAACAGCAAATTTCGTATGGGCGATTCGGAATATGATATTACCATATTGTTTGATGAGGCTAACCGAGCATCAATTGAAGATGTTCAAAATCTGTTGTTTATTAATCAGGCAGGGCAAAAAGTTAAATTATCTCAGTTTGCTGATGTAGCCTTTTCTTCAGGACCAAGTAAATTGGATCGTTATGACCGTTCACCAGCAGTTACCGTTAAGGCTAAAGCGGTGGGCAAACCATCGGGTACTTTGGCAACGGAATGGGAAGCGAAGTTTTCTCAAATAGAAAAACCTAATACAGTGCGTTTTATATGGCAGGGAGATATGGCAAATCAAAGTGAAGGATTCGGAACGTTATTAGTGGGATTGATGGCGGCTATTATGTTAGTATATATGGTAATGGTAATTTTGTACGATAGCTTTTCGCGTCCGTTTGTGGTGTTGTTTTCTATTCCACTTTCGTTTATTGGAGCTTTGTGGGGCCTTGCTATCACGAATATGACCCTGAATGTGTTTACATTTTTGGGAGTGATTATGCTGATTGGGCTTGTAGCCAAAAACGCCATTATGTTGGTTGATTTTGCCAATCATCGTAAGGAACAAGGCGAAGATACCATAACGGCACTGATTCAGGCCAATCACGCCCGTTTGCGTCCTATTTTGATGACTACTATTGCTATGGTATTTGGTATGATTCCTATTGCAATAGCCAGTGGGGCAGGAGCAGAGATGTTTAACGGATTGGCAATTGTGATTATCGGAGGATTGATTTCATCATTATTCCTGACCCTTATTATTGTGCCTGTGGTTTATTTGGTGTTCGATATTATTTTAAATAAAATTAAAAAAGGCGATAAAATAGATTACGAAAAAGAAATGGTGGCCGATTACAAGCATATACAGATTAAAGAAGAACACGAATTTTAGTATAAGTTCCTTCGTTTATGTGATATGTTTGATTGTAAATTTTAGTTTATTGAGTTTGTGGTTTTGGAACAGAGGAAATTTTAATAAAGAATTTCCTCTGTTTTTTAAAAATAGTATTATTTTTGTCAGAAGTTACAAGGTTTGTTTGAAGTTTTAGAAATATTAGGAGTGGTTGCCTTTGCTTTTTCAGGTGCATTGGCAGGAGTTGCCAAAAAGATGGACATCTTTGGTATTTTTGTTGTTGCCATTGCTACAGCCTTAGGGGGCGGAATGCTCAGAGATGTGTTAATCGGAAATACCCCCGTGCTTTGGATGAGAGAGGTTTCGTACTTGTGGCTAGTTCTTATTGGAACTTTAACAGCTATTGTATTCCGAAAAAAACTTATTTATTTCCGAACATCCTTGTTTTTATTTGACTCTATCGGACTCGGATTGTTTACCATAATTGGAGTTGAAAAAGGAATTCAAATGGGATTCGACCCAATAGTTTGTATTGGTTTAGGTACGCTAACGGCTTGTTTTGGAGGTGTGGTTCGAGATATATTGTGCAATGACATTCCTGTTATTTTCCAAAAGGAAATTTATGCAACCTTGTGTATCGTAGGCGGAATACTGTATTTTGGACTTAAAGAGGCAGGAGTAAACAATGACCTGATTTATATGATAACTACAATTTTTATTATTGTTTTGCGTATTTTGGTGGTGAAATACAAGTGGTCATTGCCTAAAATAGAATAAATTATGGACAAAAAAGGAAGTTTGTATCTGATACCAGTAACCTTGGGCGAATGTGATAAGATAGAATATGTGTTGCCAGAACTGGTCAAAGAGATAATAAAATCGACCGATTATTATATAGTAGAAAATGAAAAGGCAGCCCGAAGAGCAATAAAAAAAATTCTGCCAGAGAAAAAACAATCAACACTGAACATACAGGTTCTGGACAAACACGATGCGAATTGTGGAGTTTCTGTAGCGATGCTTAATCCAATTTTTCAAGGCAATGATGTGGGCGTAATGTCCGATGCAGGTTGTCCTGGTGTGGCCGATCCAGGTGCTTTGGTTGTCAAATTGGCTCATCAGAACCAAATTAAGGTTGTCCCTTTAGTAGGTCCCTCATCAATATTGTTAGCCTTAATGGCTTCAGGATTTAATGGTCAGAATTTTGCTTTTAATGGTTATCTGCCTATTGATAAACAAGAAAAGAAAAATACATTAAAATTATATGAAAAATTATCTTACGACAAGGGACAATCTCAGATTTTTATAGAAACTCCTTACAGAAATAATAAATTGCTGGAAGATTTGCTGCTTCTGCTACAACCCAATACGTATTTGTGTATAGCCTGTGATATTACCCTCGAATCAGAGTATATCAAAACCTTGACCGTGAAAGACTGGAAAAAACAAAAGGTAGATTTACACAACAGACCTTGTATTTTTATTATACATAAATTTTGATAAAATAAATTTGTGAGATATATTATAAAATAGTATATTTGCACCCAAATTTAATAAAAAATAGATAATCATGAATCATTATGAAACTGTTTTCATCTTGAATCCCGTTTTGTCTGAAACTCAGATAAAGGAAACAGTAAGTAAATTTGAGAATTTCCTTACTTCAAGAGAAGCAAAAATTGTATCAAAAGAAGATTGGGGCTTGAAAAAATTGGCCTATGAAATCCAACACAAAAAAAGCGGTTTTTATCACTTGTTTGAGTTTCAAGCATCGCCTGATTTTATAGCAGCTTTAGAAACTGAATTTAAACGTGATGAGCGTGTGATGCGTTATATCACCGTGAAACTTGACAAACACGCAGTAGCTTGGGCTGAAAGAAGAAGAGAAAAACTTAAATCAAAATTGTAACGAATTATGTCAAATATAGAACAATCAGCAAAAGGAAGAAGAGAAGGAGATATTAGATATCTTACTCCTTTGAATATAGACACAAATAAACAAAAGAAATATTGCCGTTTCAAAAAAGCAGGTATTAAGTATGTGGATTACAAAGATCCTGATTATTTGCTAAAATTTGTAAATGAGCAAGGTAAAATACTTCCAAGAAGATTAACAGGTACTTCTTTGAAATTCCAAAGAAAAGTATCGGTTGCTATCAAAAGAGCTCGTCATTTGGCATTAATGCCTTATGTTGCTGATTTATTGAAATAATAAATTGGTTGTTGGTTTTGTGCGAAATAAAACCTAACTTTAAGTAATAGAGAATATAAATAAATAAGGACAACAACAAAATGGAAATCATATTAAAACAAGATGTTCAGAATTTAGGATTTAAGGATGATGTAGTAAAAGTAAAACCAGGGTATGGTCGTAACTACTTGATTCCTCAAGGTTTTGCAGTTTTGGCAACGCTTTCAGCAAAGAAAGTTTTGGCTGAAAACCTAAAACAAAGAGCTTTTAAAGAGCAAAAAATTGTAGATGATGCTAAAAAAGTAGCGGAACAACTTAAAAATCTTGAAATTAAGATAACAGCTAAGGCTGGGGGAGAGAAACTATTTGGTTCAGTTACTAATATCAATGTAGCAGAAGCACTAGAAAAAGCTGGACATGCTATTGATAGAAAGTTCATTACTTCAGGTACGGTAAAAAGAACAGGAAAATATACAGCTAGTATCCGTTTGCACAGAGATGTAGTTGTAGAACTTCCTTACGAAATTATTGCTGAATAGTAATAATAGTTTTCATAGTTATTATCGATAAAAGCCCTTTCCAAACAAGAGAGGGCTTTTTAGTATTATCAAATTTAGATTATAGTTTTGAGCTTATTTCAGAAACTTTTTAAACAAACTACCATTTACGGATTGGCAACCGTATTGCCACGCATGTTGAGCTTTTTTCTTGTACGTTTGTATACAGACCAACTTCAAGATACAGCCGATTACGGAATGCTAACCATAGCTTTCTCGTGGATAGTGTTTATGAATGTAGTATTATCTTATGGTATGGAAACAACCTTTTTTAGGTTCTTTAATACGGAATCTGATAAACAAAAGGTAAAACAAACCTCAATGACAATGCTTTTGTGTAGTTCGATATTTTTCTTGATTGTCGCTACATTGTTTAAGGGAAGTATAGCTGACCTTGTAGGAATCCCAAAGGAATATTTGTTTATAATAATAGGGATACTATTTTTTGATGCTTTGGTGATTATTCCATTTGCTAATATTCGATTGAAAGAACAACCAATCCGATACGCTGTAATCAAAGTAGCCAATACGATTCTGAATCTGGTATTAAATCTTTTCTTTTTACTTGTATTGCCCAAATTGGCTAACGATACAGATTCGGTATTTAATCAGATTTATATTCCTAATTTTGAAGTAGGCTATATATTTATAGCCAATCTGATAGCCAGTTTGTTCACATTCACTTATTTTCTGCCAGAATATTTTAAAATTAAACTAATCGTAGACAAAGGCTTGGTAAAACCAATGTTGGTATACGCCTTGCCGATTCTTGTAGCGGGAATTGCTTTTGCTATTAATGAGCATTTTGATAAAATTTTATTGGAAAAATTACTTCCAGAGGTCATTGCCAAACAAGAAGTAGGTATTTATGCAGCCTGTTACAAGTTGGGGTTATTTATGGTGCTTTTTACGACAGCTTTTAGATTGGGAATAGAGCCTTTTCTGTTTAGTTATGCCAAAAATGAAAACGCACAACAGACCTATGCCTTGATTATGAAGTGCTTTGTGATTTTGGGGTGTATCATATTATTAGGGGTAATTGTTTTTGTAGATGTATTGAAGCAGATTATGATTAATCAGAGTTATTGGGACGCTATAAAGATAGTGCCTCTGATAATTATGGCAAATCTTTTCTTGGGGATTTATAACAACCTTTCGATTTGGTATAAGCTAACCAACAAAACCATGTATGGTGCGTATATTTCTATATTTGGAGCTGTTATTACATTGGTGTTGAACTTTGCGTTGATACCAAAATATTCCTATGTAGGGTCTGCTTGGGCTACATTGATGGCTTATTTTAGTATGATGTTAGTATCGTATTGGATAGGGCGTAAATATTACAGAATACCGTATCAACTTAATAAGATAGTATTTTATTTATTGGTTTCTACTATATTGTCTCTAATTTATTTTTATTTATTTAGAGATAATTATGCAATAGGTATAGCATTTATAGTTTTGTTTTGTATGATGATTTATTTCAGTGAAAAACAAATGATTAGAAGTATATTAAAAAAATAATTTATGGAAATAAAAATTGTAAATCAATCGAAGCATCCACTACCTGCCTATCAAACAATTTCTTCGGCAGGAATGGATTTAAGAGCCAATTTAGACGAAGCTCTTGTGATAAAACCTCTAGAGCGTGTATTAATCAAGACAGGTTTGTTTATAGAGTTGCCTAATGGGGTAGAGGCTCAAGTACGTCCAAGGAGTGGTTTGGCTCTCAAAAAGGGAATTACGGTGTTAAATTCGCCAGGAACAATTGATTCGGATTATAGAGGCGAAATAGGAGTGATTTTGATAAACCTCTCGCAGGAGGAGTTTGTAATTGAAGATGGTGAACGAATAGCACAGATGGTAATAGCCAAATACGAACAGCCACAATTAATTCAGGTAACAGAACTTTCAGAAACTGAACGTGGTAAGGGTGGGTTCGGAAGTACAGGAATCTCTTAAAGATTCTTGTACTTTTGTTTTCTAGATCCTTGATATAGCTCGTATTTTACCAATCTGGATTCGAGTTTTCCGTTAAAAAGTTTTATCTTTCGAGATGGTTTTAGACCAACGTATTTTAAAGCCTCCAAATTACCCGTAATAAACCAAGCCTGAGCATTGGGGTAGTGCTGTTTGAGTGTGTCTCCTATTTTATTATAAAAATGTTCTAATTCGATATTCAGACGTTCGCCATACGGAGGGTTGAATAGTAGGTGTAATGGGGCTTCCGATTGTTTTTTGGTATCAAAAAAGTTGGCATTTTCAACCGTTATATAATCGTCAAGGTTGGCATTTTTGATATTTCCTAAGGCTTTTTGTACCGCCGAAGGGGCTTTGTCATAGCCTTTTATACTAAACTTAAAATCGGTAGTTTTCTTTAGTAAAGAATCACATATAAGGTCAAACAAATCGTTGTCCCAATCATTCCATTTTTCAAAAGCGAATTCTTTTCGGTTGATATTAGCAGGAATGTTACAAGCAATCATGGCAGCTTCAATCAAGATAGTACCACTTCCACACATAGGATCCAAAAAGTCAGACTCACCTTTCCAGCCCGATAGGAGCAACATACCTGCTGCTAGGACTTCGTTAATTGGAGCAATATTAGTAGCGGTTCTGTATCCTCTGTGATGTAGCGAATCTCCAGAGGTATCTAATGACACGGTACAAATTTGATTCTGTATATGCAGGTGAATACGCAAATCAGGAAAATCTTTATCTACCGATGGGCGTTTTCCGATTTGTTCTCTAAACTGATCTACAATAGCATCTTTTGCCTTGAGTGCAACAAAAAGAGAATTGTTAAAATTATCGGAATTGACCGTGGTGTCTATAGCAAATGTCTGATTTACATTCAGATAGTCTTTCCAAGGGATTCTTTTGACTTCTTTGTACAGACTATCTTCGTTAAATACTCTAAATTCTTTGATAGGTTTTAGGATTTTTAGGGCGGTACGCAGTGCCAAATTAGCTTTGTACATGAAGCCTTTGTCTCCATAGAAACTCACCATACGAACTCCCTGTTCGATGTTCTGAGCTCCTAAATTTTTGAGTTCTTGTGCCAATATTTCTTCAAAACCAAAAAAGGTTTTGGCTACCATTTTAAAGTTAGTCATCATTTGGTTTGGATAATATTATGTTTTATTTTGTCTGGGATATATTGATAATCTTAAAAAGTGATTAGAAAAAGTGAATATCTTCAAACCATATTACATACTTCCCATAGTCATTCTCTCCTCTATTACCGAATTTATATCGCATATTCTTTCCACTAATATAACAATTACAAGTTTCTATATAATTATATTGGTTTCGTATTTGTCTTAGATATTCTTGATAATCATCATATTTTGATATATAGACAGCTATTACAGGATAATTCAATGTAGTTGTTTCTAACGCATAAATTATCCCTCTGTCTACGTCTTTATATGCTATATCGTAATCTTTTCCGTTAAGCATTTCCTCTATTTTTTCAAAATTATTTCTTTCTCCAAATTTACTAAATCTAATAGTTTCCCCCATACCATGAAAAATAAACTCAAAATCTGAGACAATGTCTTTAAGTTGCCCATACGACAAAGTCCCTAAAAATAACATTGTTGCAAGTAAAATTTTTCTCATATCTACTAATTTTTAATTAATTCGACTTTATATGTTTTATTTCCTTCTCCGTGAACAATACAATAACCATTAGAATTTAGTTCCGTTGGTCGGATATGGTCTTCATCTACCCACCCTCCTTTTGGAAAATTTATCTGAACCACTTTACAATTCTGCACTTTTACATCTAATGTATAAATGCCTGTATAATCTGTTTTTGGATTATAGTAAGTTACTTTGGCTATGTATGTACTATCGGTATATCTACAATTTTGTAAAACATTTACAAATTTTGAAAAACCAAACATCAATCCCCAAATAAGGAATACCCGTAAAACATTTTTTTTCATACTTAATACTCTATTCCATTCTAATTACGCCCAATACAATCGTCATTCCTAAAATTTCATTTTTACAGGAAATCCATTCTAAAAGTTTTACGTCTTTTATGAATGATAGGATTAAAATGTCTCCACAGAAGTTGTATTTTTTTGTTTTCTTCCAAAAGCGGATTGGTTTCAATCCATTGTACACCGTGTTTTCTGAAAACACGGTTAAATTCTCTGAAAATTAACGAGGTAACTCCTTTGTTTTGGTATTCTGGATGAATCCCTATAAGGTAAAATTCGATATTTTTGCTGTTTTTCAGTGCCTTCATCAGGTGTAAGAATCCAAAAGGGAACAACTTACCTTTGGCTTTTTGAAAGGCTTTTGAAAGGGAAGGAATCGTAACGGCAAAGGCTACGAGCTTCTGGGTCTGATTTTCTTTAACGCAGGTAATAAACTCGGGGTTTATGAGCGGAAGATACTTTTTTTTGTAATGTTCTACTTGGAATTTTTCAATGGGAACAAAACTTTGAAGGTCTTTGTAAGTATCATTGAGCAACTCAAACATCTGATCAGCATAAGGCAAAACTTCCTTGGTTGTTTTGAAGTTTAGTGAGGATACATTGTATCGTTGTTCGATAACATCTGCTAACTTGATAGATTTTTCAATATCCACATTATCGGTACTGAATTTGTATTCGAGCCATTCGGCTTCCTTTCTAAAACCTAATTTGAGCAAATGTTCAGGATAATAGGGATAGTTGTAAATACCTATCATGGTAGCCAACTCATCAAATCCTTCGGTAAGCATTCCAGCTTTGTCCATATTTGTAAATCCGACAGGCCCCTCAATGTAGGATAAGTTGTGTTCTTTGCCAAATTCGATTACCTTGTCAATAAGGGCTTTGGTTACATTGAAGTCGTCAATAGCATCGAACCACCCAAAACGCACTTTGGGTTTCTGTTGTATTTCAATTTCGATATTATTGATTATACCTGCAATTCGTCCTACAATTTCGTTATTTTTGTAAGCCAAAAAGAATTTTACTTTTACTTTTTTAAAAATAGGATTGTTTTTAGAAAATCCTTTGAGTTCATCTTTAATAATAGGGGGTACCCAACAAGGATTATCCTTGTATAACTTGAAAGGGAATTTGATAAATTTTAAAAGTTCACTTCTTCTGTTTACTTCTTTTAAGGTAATCATATTATTAAAGTATAGTCGTAAATATTTGATCGAAAATTTTATTCTTCAGACGCATCATCGCTATCAGTAGATTCAATGGTTTTTACAGCATCTGACACTGGTGCTTCTTGCTGGTCTTCATCAGCTTTCTTGCGTTTTTTCTTTTTACGTTCTTTTTCAGGTTTGTCTTCCTCTACTTTAGTTCCATCTTTATTGTATTTTTCGTCCTGATGTAATTTGTCATAACGCCACGAAAAACCGATTCCTCCATATATCAAATCACGAGTATCGTGTATGTTTTTGCTAACAGATACATCGAGCTGTATGTTACTATTCATAAGGTATGCAACCCCTCCACGTACTATAAAGTCAGAGGTCTTTTTAGCCTTGTAGCCTTGTCCTTCAACAAAGGCACTCCATTGCGGATTGATACTTTTAGTAGTTGTAAAAATCCATCCATAAGTAGTGTTTTTTGATGCGATTCTATCAACATAGAGGTTAGTAACAAACACCCAGCCTCCGTAAAAATGATTCTGTAGTAAAGCCATTATTTTAGGGCTTACTTTAGACTCATAGTCAGGCTTGTAAGGATTGTTGAAAAAGAACAAATTAGCTCCTACATATACCGATACGGCTGGTAAGAATTGTCGCCATTTGAATTTCTGGTTTGCTTTCCAAGAGTAGATATTTACTTTTTCCTCGTAGTTTTTGAACGGATCGTAGAGCAAGTATTTACCTCCAATATTAAACGTATGGAATCCATTTTGAGTAACGGAAGGCATGTCTGGAAACGACAAATTCTGATTTCGGTACTGAAATTCAGCTATAATCTCCAATTCTTCCTTAAGTAGACCATATCGAAGATCCAAATCGATAAAATAGCCATTCAGTTTACGATCGGGATATTTTGTGAATTTTTGGTTCAAGTACGAGAATCCTGTTTCGGCCTGAATTACATTTTTACCAACGGAAAAGGCAGAGAACGATTCGCCAGGTCTGTTGGAATTGATAATGTCGGTATATTGGGCTTTAGCTAATTGTACGCCAAATAGGCAAATTCCTAAAAATAATAACTTGTTAAGCATTTTAAAATATTAAAAATAAGAGATATAAAAGCGAACTGCTATTGATTACAGTTCGCTTCGGGTTTGTTATTTTATAAATTTTTCCATAACAAGTTCGCTAATGCCTACATTAGAGAATCCACCATCGTGATACAGATTTTGTAGGGTTACTTTACGTGTTAAATCAGAAAACAAACTAACAATATAATCGGCACATTCCAAGGCTGTAGCATTTCCAAGAGGTGACATCTGGTCGGCATAACTGATAAAGCCGTCAAATCCCTTAACCCCTTGTCCTGCTGTAGTAGGTGTAGGCGATTGTGATATGGTGTTTACTCTCACTTTTTTGTCTTTTCCAAAAAAGTACCCAAAGCTACGTGCTATAGATTCAAGGTATGCTTTGTTGTCAGCCATATCATTATAGTCAGGAAATACACGCTGAGCCGCCATATAGGTCAGGGCAACAATACTTCCCCATTGATTCATAGCGTCTTGTTTGTAAAGCACTTGCATTACTTTATGAAATGAAAGTGCAGATACTTGCCAACCTTTTTCGGTAAAATCATAATTTTGTTCAGTGTAGTGATTGCCTTTTCTAACATTAACTGACATACCGATAGAGTGCAATACAAAATCCAGTTTGCCACCTAATATTTCTTGAGCCTTATTGATTAAGTTTTCCAAATCTTCAACAGAAGTAGCATCAGCTGGGATAATCTCAGAGTTTGTCTGCTCGGCTAATTTTTTGATAGATCCCATTCTCATAGCTATCGGAGCGTTAGTAAGTACAAATTGTCCTCCTTCTTGATGTATGCGTTCGGCTGTTTTCCAAGCGATAGAATTTTCGTCAAGAGCCCCAAAAATAATTCCTTTTTTTCCTTTTAATAAGTTATACATAGCTGTAAATATTTTTGTTTTAGTTTATTCCAAAATAGGATTGTGATATTTTACAAAGGTACAAAAATATAGTTTAAAATGTTTTCCAAATTGTTTAAATACGAAAAATTACTTTTTGAGCAAATTTTCAGCGTGTAACAGAGCCGATTCGGAAGGATTTTTTCCAGAAATCATCTCTGCAATTTCCATAATCCGCTCTTGTTGATTGAGCAGTTTTAAATCCGATACCGTATCTTCTTCGAGAGTAGACTTGTAAACCTTGTAGTGCAGTCGTCCTTTAGAGGCTATTTGAGGTAGGTGCGTTATGGCAAACACCTGTCTTTTCTGACTCATAGCCTCCATCATTGTGGACATTTTTTGGGCAATATCACCTGAAATTCCCGTGTCAATTTCGTCAAAAATTATAGTTGGCATAGCGTGATATTGTGCCAATATCGATTTGATGGCAAACATAATTCTGGACATTTCTCCGCCTGATGCCGTTTTTTTCAAAATTCCAAACTGTCCACCTTTGTTGGCACTAAACAGAAAATTAATTTGATCTTTTCCGTTAGACGCATATCCTTGAGTGGGGGTTAATTGGATGTCAAACTGGGCGTTTGGCATTCCCAACTCGGATAGCAAAGGGGTTATTTTTTCTTGGAATAGCTCAATGGCTTTTAACCTATTTTGATGCAATGCTGTTGCTTGTGAATCTAGTTGAATTACAGAATTTTGTATTTGTTGATTTAGCGTTTCGATTGAACTGCTCAAATTTTCGACAGAGTTGATTTTTTGCTCAGATTCATCTTTAATCTGTATCAGTTCGGTCACCGTTGTTACCTTGTGCTTGGCTTGTAAATCGTACAGCAATCGCAACCTTTCGCCTAAATAGTTGGTTCTTTCTGGGTCATCAGCCACGGCATCGGATAGGGCGTTTACTTCTTGAAGAATATCATTAAACTCGATTTGTAGACTGGTTATTCGTTCAAATAAAGCGTTGTAACTATCCGAATACGAGGATATTTTGCTAAATATATTTTTGATTTCGGTCAGACTCTGGTGTATGCCAAAGTTTTCGTTGTCCGATAAATCCATTGTTTTGGATAGTACTTCTTTAATGGATTCGATGTTGCTGAGTTGTTGGTATTCCTCTTCCAGCTCTTGTTGTTCGTCTGCTTTCAGATTAGCGTTGTTTAATTCGTTGAATACAAAAGTGTTGAATTCTTTTTCTTTTGTAAATTCGGTAAAAAGCGTCTTCTTGTTCTGTTATTCGCATGCG
>JAUMYH010000026.1:0-676 GCA_030528745.1 Bacteroidota bacterium | reverse complement strand
TAATTGGTCAAGTTCTTTTTGATTTTTTTTGTATAAAACAAGACTGTTTTTGTATTCTTTAAGTAAAGAATGATTACCGCCCAAGATGTCAAGAAAAGCCAGTTGATATTCCTCTTCGGTCAGCTCTCTGGTTTGGTGTTGAGAGTGGATTTCCATTAACCGCACACCAATATCTTCCAGTTGTTGTAAGGTGGCTGGAGTATCGTTTACAAAGGCTCTGGATTTTCCAGACGGAAGTATCTCTCTTCGGATTATAGTGTTGTCCTCATAATCAAGATCGTTTTGTTCAAAAACCTCATTCAGATTATACGCTCTAATATCAAAACAAGCCTCGATTGTGCATTTTTCTTCTTTGTTTTTAAGGGAAGAAAGGTCTGCTCTTTTGCCCAAAATAAGCCCTAAAGCTCCTAATAACATTGATTTTCCAGCTCCAGTTTCTCCCGTAATTACAGAATAGCCACTTTCAAAGTTGATTTGGAGGTTTTCTATTAGGGTGTAATTTTTGATGTTTAGAGATGTCAGCATTTTTTAGATTTTAAGTAGCAAAATTATTGAAAAAACGATTAATAGCAAATTTTTTCTGAAAATGTCTTTTGCATCTCCATTTTTGAAATGACTATGTTTCTTAACTTCCATTAGTAAGTGCAATTTTTTGGGATAGTTTTTTCTCTCTTTT
>JAUMYH010000103.1 GCA_030528745.1 Bacteroidota bacterium | reverse complement strand
AAAAACTATCTACATTTCCTGATAATTCTTTCCAAGAAGCAACAATGTAGCGTGTTTCTTTTTCAAATTTCTTAATTTTTTCAATTTCAGATAAATTTTTTAGTTTTAAATCCTTATCAGAAACTTCATATTCAGTATTTACATTTGCATAAAAAGATAAACGATGCTGAAATTCTGAATTTTCAACATAAAATAAGCCAATATCTGGATTTTCATCAAGAATTTTAACGCTTTTAGTTTGTTTTATAGGTAATTTTACTTTTATCTGTTGAAAAGCCAAAGTTTCTCTATCCCAATACGGAAGTTCTGATTGGGCACGATAAATGGTGTCTAAATAAATTTCCTTTTGATTTGTCCACTGAGGAGCTGAACCCGTTGAATACAAAAAATATAAGCCTATTTCAGAATGAATAAATTGATTAAGATTTTCAGCATCTTTTCGGTTATATAAATCAATGATACACTGAACAATTTGCTCAAAATCAGACTGATTGCATTCCATTTTTTTGAAAGTAGCACTTGCTTGTGCTTTTTCAGTAACAGAGGTTACTTTCTTTTGTTTGCAAGAAAGTAAAAACAAACAACACAATAGAGCCAATTTCCAATGCTGTTTCATATAATTGTTAGTTATCATCAGGAGTAAATCCTCTTGTTATAAAATATTTTTCACATTCGGGAAGATTGCAGCCTAACAAAATGTAATTATTTTCATTATTAACATCTGAAATATACAGCCAACCTCCTCCATTTATCCTGAAACTAAGGGTATCTTTGCCATATATTGCCATTCCATTGATTGATTTTAGTTTTATGTCGTAAGCATAATGTTTTTCAGCCTCTGAAATTGGGGTAGAAAGTGCTATAATTTTTTTAAATTTAAAAAGGTTAATAGTCCATTTTTCAGAGGCAAGCGTATCTTTATCGGTTGTGTTTTCAAATTGATTTTCAAGATTTTTAATTTGTAATAATCTGAAATCTATTTTTTCTTTTTGAGAATTAGTCAATAATTCGATAAAACCTATTGTTCTTTCAATAGTTTTTTCTACTTTTTGTGATGCTTTTTTATTATTCTCGCAAGAAATAATAAATAAAAAGCTTATAAATAATAACAAATTTTTCATAAATAAGGTATTATAGCGTTATATACTGTACCTCCTTCGCCTTTCGTTTTTTGTTGAATGTCTTCGTGTACCAAAATATCCGATTTAGATAAATTATATTCCTTTGGATAAACCTATCCTTTCAAGGATATTTACTTCCTTTTTATAAATCCTTTTTCAGTTTCTTCCTTACTATCTTTCAAATGTACGACAAAGTTTATTATTTATGAAATTAATTATTTTTTCTTTGGTTCTTTCTTTTATTTGATTCATAGACTCATTTATAAGTATGGTATCTTGTTCGGTTAAAACTTGCCATAGTGTCATTGCATCGTCTTCTTTTAGGCGATAGGTGTAAAAACCACTATTTCCTTGTAATATGATGATATCTATATATTTTTGATGCTTTTTTAATCTAATATCAGCCAAATCAATAGTATCCTTACCCACTATGTAATAATAGGGTATGAGATACTCTATGTTTTTGTGCTTCAATTTATAAGACTTATTCTTTTGTTCCATCTCTACAACCAAATACATTAAATCATTATTATATATAACAGAATCTAAACAGAGAATATTGACTTCTTTATCAGAAACTTTATTATGTTGATTTATATCATATTCACAAGTTTTTAAAATCAAACACAGAAGCAAAAAACTATTTATTATTAGTACATTTCTCATAATCAAATATTTTTAATAAGGTTTGAAAGGCTTTCACATCTGACGACCAATGCAGAAATTTCTTTTCTTTTGATAAAATTTCAATCTTTTTGAACGATGTTATTGACAACGAAAGATTCATTTTTATTGATTATTCATCATATCTAAATTCCTCCCAACCGTATTGCCAATATTTAGGGTCAGGCATAAAATCACCTACCCCTCCATCAAAGTCATCAGAACAAGGTATTCTCCATTGCCCCCAAGATGCAACCGAGGATTTTTTAGTTCTGTAACTTGTCCAAGTACCAATAAATTGATAATTTCTACCTCCATTACTATAAAAGAAAAGGTCAGAATATATGGGTTGTTTATTTTTTTCTTTGTACCAAAGAACCAACATTTTGCCTTCAAAAATACCCGTTGCTGAAAGTTTCTCATCTTCCTTTAAAATGTACGAAAAAGTAGAAAAACCTTCCATTTCTCCTTCTTTAGGTTCTTCATCATCAAATGTAGGTTTTGTAAATTGATAATGTGAAAGTACAATAAAAGTTCCTTTAAAATGACGTTTATTTTTATTCATTACGGTGCTAAAACCTTCTACTTCATATACATTCTCATTGTTTTTATTTTTTACGATAGATGTAAAAGTAATACGTAAACGTTTGTAATTCAGCCCTATAAAACCATAAAAATTTGATTTTTCTTCATTCAGAACTTTTTGCATATCAAGACTTATATTATACTTTTTGTAGGGAACATTTTCGGTTGTTCTGTTTATAACGTCTGTAAATGTGCAGGGTTGTGCATTTAATAAATTTATACTACAAAATACTATCAAAAACAACCATTTAAAGTTATTTGTTTCTTTTTTTAATAATCTTGCCGTATTCTTCATCTTCTTTGTTTGTTTCTATTTCATCTTTAAGTTTTTTTTAATTTGAATTAAATCAAAATTAATGTTTTTATTGGAAATTCAGCAAAGCGATAAAATCTGTTTTTTATCAGAAACATTGGTTTTTCCCTTTACAGGAAGTCAAGAAAATCAGTAAAATAATAGTATATTTCATAATTCACTCGTTTAACATATCATCGCAATAATAGACAGAAATAAAATTATTTATGGTATCTTTTTTGTCCATACTGCCGTAAAATTTAGAACCACTTTCCGATGATAAATTGAGCCATCCTCCTGCATTTAAGTGATAATTATAAAGAGAATCATTATACCGAATTATCCCTTTTACACCGCATTGAAAATACCCATAACAATAATGCCAAGTACGACCGTCAATAGGTTTCAATCGCTTTATAATTTGTAAAACACTGTCTTTGTGAGGTGCTTTCCAATGTTGGCAAAGTTTATCCGTACAATTTTCATCACAAAAAAACTCATAATGAAAGATAGTATCTTTTTTCATTAC
>JAUMYH010000025.1 GCA_030528745.1 Bacteroidota bacterium | reverse complement strand
GATTTTAGATGAACAATACCAGGATAATAAAAAAGCCGACACAGCAGTGTCGACCAACTAAAATACACTAATTAAATTATAGCACATAGAGAGGAGTAAGGCAATATGTTGTTTGAAAGAAACGTAACAGCAAGAGCTATAAGGAATGCAAGATTGATAAGACTTTATGACAGTAGAGGAAAAATGTATAAATTTATTGATGTAAGTAAAAGAAAGCAAGACTATAAAGAATTTCTGAAAGATGAAATGCACTCGGGAAGATGTGATAAGGTCTTATTGCAAGACAGGAAAAACAAATTTACCGAAATAACTCTAAAGTATGCAGATAAAGCAGATTTAGATTATTGAAAGAAAAACAAATAAATTTTAGGAGGGATTTATGAGAGAGTACATAAAAGGCGAGGTCGCAAAATCAATAGACAGAGCTGAAAAAGTTAAATGGTCAAGCTCCTTAAGTAAAACAAGAGGAACTTTGCCGGGACGGAAAAATCTGCACAAATTAATAAGAATAGTTTTTAAAGAGCCAGGAATGGTTGTGGAAATACACCATAAAGATGGCGGAAAATCAATATTACAAAACGATAAAATTTTTTAGGAGGAAATATAATATGGAACTGAAAAAGGAAGTAAGTGGATATGCTGACAATGCTGATAATTATGCCATTGAAAAAGAATTAACAGTGAATATCACCTTGAATGAATACAGAAAGTTAGTGAAAAATAACGCCGTGAGTGAAGATAGATATAATAATCTACAAGATGAAAATTGGAGAATCAAAAAAGAAAATGAGAAATTAAGAAAAGAAACAGAAATACTTAAAAATGAAATTATAGAAGCTAGAAGAGAAACAAATACAATAGGAATTTTAAATAACGAAAGTGAGGAAATATAATATGGAATTAAAATTAGTAATAGAAATGGAAGAGAAAACAAGAGTATGTATTGAAAAGCTAACAGAAGCACTTACGACAGGAGAGAGTGTTATAAACATAAGTTCTTCACAAATAGCAGAAAAAATTGCTGAAGTTGTAAAAAAGGCAACTAAAAGCAAAGCAAAACCGAAAGTAGAAGAGCCTGTAATGTCTCCGCAAGACACAGCAATAACTGACGAAGTTCATAAAGAGAATGAGATGCCGCAAGCACCTGTGGAAGCACCTACACTACAACAACCTGCGGAACAACCTAAACAGGAGGTACCTGTATCAGCAACACCTACATGGACACTGGAACAGTTAAGACAGGGATGTGCTGATGCATCATCATTAGGAAAGGGGGCTAATTTAAAAGAGATAATAAGAGGGAAGTACGGAGTAATAAAACTGGATGAACTTCAAACTGAAAGCTATGACAGCTTTGTCCAGGACTTAAGAGCATTAGGAGTGAGAATATAATGAAACATAAGGAAAGAGACCATGCCCTGCTATCAGCAAGCGGGGCGGCAAGATGGATGAACTGTAATCCGAGTGCGAAAATGGAAGAACTTTTTGAAGAAACAACAAGCGAATATGCAGAAGAGGGAACACTGGCACATGAGATATCTGAGTTAAAATTGACTAAGTATCTTTTACCCGGAATGGGGCCTAGGTCTTACAATGCCAAACTTAATAAACTTAAGAAAAATAAACTATATAAGCCTGAAATGGATAACTATACTGAATTTTACTTAGATCACGTAAAGGAACTTATGATGTCTTTTGATACAACCCCAAGTGCATCAATCGAAAAGAAAGTGGATTTTTCGGATTATGTACCGGAAGGCTTTGGAACAGCCGACTTTGTAACAGTGTACGGGAATACACTTTATATAAGAGATTTAAAGTACGGTAAGGGTGTGCCTGTATTCGCGGAAAACAATCAGCAGTTGATGCTGTATGCATTAGGAGCTTTACTTGAATACTCGATTTTTATGGATATCGAAACCATAAATATGGGTATAGTACAACCTAGGCTTGACAGCATAAGTATATGGGAGATTACAGCTAATGATTTACTTGGGTGGGCAGAAAATGAAGTGAAACCGAATGCCGAAAGGGCGATAAATGGAGAAGGTGAATTTAATCCCGGGCAATGCACTTTTTGCAGAGCCAAAGCGGTATGTAGAGCGAGAGCGGAAATGAACTTAGGGCTTGAATCTGAAATGAAATTAAAGGGAAATATCCTGTCAAATGCCGAAATGGGGGGTATCCTAAAAAGAGCACAGGACATAGCCAAATGGGTAAAAGACATTGAAAACTATTCTCAAGCTGCAATTTTAAGAGGGGAAGAAATACCGGGGTGGAAGTTAGTTGAAGGGAGATCAACAAGAAGTTTTTCTGACACCGAAAAAGCACTTGAAATACTGAAAGAAAAAGGAATAGCCGAAGAGTTGATGTACGAGAGAAAAATTCTAACGTTAGCACAGCTTGAGGGTGTTATTGGTAAAAAAGACTTTAACGACTATGTCGGAGATTTAATAATAAAACCAAAGGGAAAACCGACTTTGGTTGTTGAAAGCGATAAGAGAGAAAATTATGTAATTGATGTGATTAATGCATCAGATGAATTTAAAAATTTAGAGAATTAATTAGAGAGGATGATTATAATGAGTAACGATGTAAAAAATAGTGGAACGAGAGTATTAATACCGGGGAGATTAAGTTTTGTGCATTTATTTAAACCGCATGCGGCAATAGCAGGGCAGGAAGAAAAATATAGTACGACAATTTTAATACCGAAAACAGATGTGGCAACAAAACAAAAAATTGATGTAGCAATAGAAGAGGCAACGAAATATGGAGTTACGGAGAAATGGAACGGTGTAAGACCGCCGCACGTACCAAATCCTATATGGGACGGAGACGGAACAAAACAAGACGGGACAGAATTCGGACCTGAATGTAAAGGGTACTGGGTGATGACTGCAAGTGCGAAGAAAGAATATCCGCCGCAAGTAGTGGATAGAAGAGTACAGCCGATTTTAGACCAAAGCGAAATTTACAGTGGATGTTATGCAAATGTAACGGTTAACTTTTTTCCGTATCAATATGCAGGTAAAAAAGGGATTGGTGCAGGATTAGGAAATGTACAAAAAACAGCAGATGGTGAAAGCTTAGCAGGAGGAAGAACTGCATCACAAGACTTTACAGCTCTTGAAGACGAAGATGCTGCATGGTAATAAAAAATTAAAAGAAAGAAGGGTAGACAATGAATGTACTGAATGTAGATATTGAAACGTATAGTGATATAGATATTACAAAAACTGGATTGTATAAATATGCTCAAAGTACGGATTTTAAAATCCTTCTTTTTGCTTTTTCTTTAAATGGATCTCCTGTGCAAGTCGTGGATTTAGCACAGGGGGAACTTATTCCTGAAGAAATCCTGGAAAAATTAAGAGACGGACAAACGGAATTAAGGGCGTATAATGCTGCTTTTGAGTGGTATTGTCTTAATCGTGCAGGGTATACAACGAACTTAAATCAATGGAAATGTACAATGGTTTTAGGGTATTATGCAGGTTATCCAGGAGGATTAGGTAAAATTGGAAAAGCTCTTAAATTTAAAGAAGATAAGAAGAAAGATACTTCAGGAAAAGCATTAATAAGATATTTTTCAGTTCCATGTAAACCAACAAAGTCAAATGGGGGAAGAACTCGAAATCTGCCTCATCATAATATTGATAAATGGAACTTGTACAAAGAATATAATAGGCAGGACGTTGTGGCTGAAATGTCAATACTGGAAAAATTGGAATGCGTAAAAGTTCCTGAATCTGAATGGGATTTATGGAGAACAGATATCCTTATTAACGAAAGAGGAGTGAGAATAGACAATGAACTCGTTGAAAGTGCTTTATTTATCAACGATACTTGGAATAGATACCTACTAAAAGAGGCAACGGAACTGACAGGACTTGAAAATCCTAACAGTACAGCTCAAATGCTTGGATGGTTAAAAGGACAAGGACTGGAAATCGAAAACTTGCAAAAAGGAACTGTTGCGGATTATATAGATAAGGTACAAGGAGATATTAAAAAAGTGCTTGAAATAAGGCAGGAACTCTCAAAAACGAGTATTAAAAAGTATGTAGCTATGAACGATGCACTTTGTGAAGATGGAAGAGTGAGAGGACTACTCCAGTTTTACGGTGCTAATCGTACCGGTAGATGGGCGGGGCGGTTAGTGCAAGTACAAAATTTACCACGGAACTATCTGGCTGATTTAGATATCGCAAGAGAAATGGTTAAAAGATGTGATATTGATACCTTAAATATACTTTACGAGAATATCCCTGATACGTTATCTCAATTAATCCGTACAGCCTTTATTCCGGAAGAAAATAAAAAATTCATTATAGCTGACTTTTCGGCTATTGAGGCAAGAGTGATAGCATGGCTTGCAGGGGAACAATGGAGACTGGATGTATTTGCAACTCACGGTAAAATTTACGAGGCATCGGCAAGTCAGATGTTCGGGGTACCGATTGAAACGATAGCAAAAGGAAAAGAAAACTACGGCTTACGTCAAAAAGGAAAAGTAGCGGAGTTAGCGTTAGGATACCAAGGTAGCAGCGGTGCATTAATATCTATGGGGGCCTTGAATATGGGACTTACAGAAGAAGAACTACCGGGAATAGTGCAGATGTGGAGAAATGCAAATAAAAGAATAGTTGATCTTTGGTATAGTGTAGGGAATGCCGCAATAGAAACTGTGCAAACCGGGAAAACGACATATATAAAGGGAGTAACCTTTGCAAAAGAAGGGAGCCTATCAAAAGGGCTTGACTTTTTAACGATAACACTCCCGAGTGGCCGTAAGCTCCACTATGCTAGCCCCAGCACACGTGAAAATAGCTGGGGTAGTCAGGTTATAACGTATAAGTCGAGTAATCAGACAACAGGAAAATGGGAAACTACGGAAACGTACGGCGGAAAGCTTGTTGAAAATATAGTACAAGCAATAGCAAGAGACTGCTTAGCGGTATCAATTTTTAGACTTAATTACTTAGGCTATAAAATCGTGATGCATATACATGATGAAATAGTCGTTGAGGTGGATAAAGAAACGACAGTAGAAGAAATATGCGAAATAATGGGAAGAGAAATAGAATGGGCAAAAGGTTTAATTTTAAAAGCAGACGGCTTTGAATCGGAATACTACAGAAAAGACTAACGAAAGGAGGAAAATAAATTGAACAGAGAGATAACAATAAGTACAGCAGGGACAAGGATGGAGAAAAAATGGAAATCCGAAAAAATACTATGGTCTGAATTTATTGACAGATTGAAGACCCCTGTCAGAAGTACTGAAACAATAGAAGAATATATGAAATATCCGAAAGCAAAACAGGATAACTTAAAAGATGTCGGAGGATATGTAGCGGGAGAGTTAAAAGACGGAATAAGAAAAAATACCAATCTGGTAAGCAGAGAATTTGTAACACTTGATTTAGATAATATCGAACCAGGAAAAACAGAAGAAGTATTGGATAGAATAGCGAATCTGAAAGTGTCATATGCAGCAACGAGTACGAGAAAGCATACGGAGGCAAAGCCCCGATTAAGAGTGGCTTTTTTGACCGACAGGAGCATGACACCGGAAGAATACGGGCCTGTGGCAAGGAAAATAGCGGATATAATCGGAATAAAGTTATGTGATCCGACAACATTTGAGCCGGTACGTTTAATGTACTGGCCAAGCTGTTCGCAAGACAGTATATATATTTACAGATACGATAAAGATAGCCCCGCGGTAAGTGCGGACGGTATATTAAAAATGTATAAGGACTGGCGGGATATGTCAGAGTGGCCGCAAGTACCAGGAGCGGAAAAGTCAACCGAAAGACTGCTTAAAAAACAAGAAAACCCTTTGGAGAAAAAAGGTGTCATAGGTGCATTTTGTAAAACTTATAATATAGTTGATGCAGTTGAAAAATTTATTCCTGATGTTTATGAAATATCAGATGATGGCTCACGTATGACATACACAGAGGGAAGTACTTATGGCGGAGTAGTTATATATGACGGAATATTCGCCTACTCGCACCATGCGACAGACCCGATAAGTGGTAGGCTATGTAATGCATTTGATTTAGTGAGAATACATAAATTTGGCGATTTAGACAACGATGCAAAAGACGGGACTCCGGTAGCTAAAATGCCCTCATTTGTGGAGATGTCAAAATTTGCGAGAGGAATTAAAGAAGTTTCGAGTATTATTAATGCCGAAACATATTATGCATCAGATGATTTTGAAGTATTAGACGATGATAAAAAAGAAAAAGTAGATTTATCATGGATGAGCAGACTTGTAAAGAATGAGGACGGTATAAACAAAAAAACTATAAGTAATATGCTGCTGGTACTGGAAAATGATGTATTTTTAAAAGATAAATTTGCAATAGACGAATTTGCAAACAGGGCAATGGTAACAGGAGAGCTACCGTGGAATAAGAGAAAAGAGATTAGACAGTTTGAGGATTTAGACGACAGTGGAGTAAGGGATTATCTCGAAGCAAGATTCGGACTTACTGGAGAGAATAAGATATATGATGCGATTACACTGGTATCCCATAAAAGAAGATATAATAGCGTGAAAGAATACCTTGAAAGTTTAGAATGGGACGGAGTTAAAAGAGTTGAAACTCTGCTGGTCGACTATTTAGGTGCAGAAGATAACATTTATACAAGAGAAGTTATGAAAGTATCATTAACTGCTGCTGTTGCAAGGGCGATAGATGGCAGTGTCAAATATGATTACATGCCAATCTTTACCGGTCCGCAAGGAATAGGGAAAAGTACATTTCTTGCAAAATTAGGAAAAGATTGGTACTCAGACAGCCTGCAGACATTTGCCGGAAAAGAGGCGGCAGAAATGATACAAGGAACATGGATTAATGAGCTTGGAGAACTTACGGCTTTCACGAAAAATGAAACAGATTTAATTAAGCAATTTTTAAGCAAAACTCACGATATATACAGAAGAGCTTACGGGAGAAGAACAGAAAAATACGAAAGGCGGTGTGTTTTCTTTGGTACTTCAAACGATTATGAGTTTTTACGTGACAGGACAGGGAACAGAAGATTTCTACCTGTTGAAGTTGGTCTGTATCCGGCTTTAAAATCCATATGGCTTGAATTAGAAAAGGAAATAAATCAAATATGGGCGGAGGCATACTTTTATTACATGTTAGGTGAGCCGTTAGACTTATCGGATGAGGCAAAATTAGCAGCAACCGAAAAACAAGAAGAACACAGAATAAAAGATTCAAAAGAAGGGGAAATATTAGAATTCCTTGAAAAAGAAATTCCGGAAGACTGGCACACTAACTGGACACATAATAAAAGAAGAAATTTCTATTCCGATATGGAAAAAGAAAATGTAAAGCTTATAAAAAGAGATAGAGTATGTGCTATAGAAATACTAGTTGAGTGCTTTGGAATGAGAAGGGAATATATCAAAAATTCGGACAGTATGAATATAAATTCTATACTGGGCACAATAAAAGGCTGGGAACGTATCAAAACACCTTTAAAATTCGGGGAATACGGAAAGCAGAGAGGGTATAAAAGAATAAAAGAAGAGACTTAAAACAGCAGCTACAAAGCGAAAAAAATGAGATTGTAGCTTGTAGCTCCAAAAAAACTACAAAGAAACTTTGTTTTTGCTTTGTTCCAGTACTTTGTAGCCGATTAAAAACCAATAAAATTAATACTTTATATATTATAAAACTACAAACTACAAAATATATATATATAAATATATAAAATAAAGGAATTATAGGAATTATAGAGGAATATATACATATATAGAGCCTATAAATCCTTTATATTAATGTTATATATACGCGTGTGCGAGAGAGATTGTTCCGCATAAATTTTTTGAAAGGAATTAAAAAAATGACAGAAAAAGAAATCGAAAAATATTTAATCAGAAGAGTTAAATCATTGGGGGGTATATCATATAAATTTACAAGCCCCGGGAATGCGGGGGTACCCGATAGAATCGTGGTATTAAAAGGCAAGTTGTTTTTTGTTGAATTGAAGACCCCAGGAAAAGAAGTGAGAGCATTACAGAGAATGCAGATTGACAAGCTTTTAAAACACGACCAAATCGTATACGTGGCGGATTCCAAAGAGAAAATTGACTTGATATTAAAACAGGAGGGCAAATGAATATATTTAAACCGCATGATTATCAAAAACATTGCATTGACAAAGTAACTGAATTGGCTAATGTTGGGCTGTTTTTAGATATGGGCCTTGGTAAGACCGTAATAACTTTGACAGCAATCGACGAATTGAAATTTAACAGATTTGAAATTAACAAGGTCTTAATCATAGCCCCGAAAAAAGTAGCCGATAGTACGTGGTTTAGGGAAAAGGAAAAATGGAGACACCTGAATCTACTAAGAATATCAAAAGTTATGGGTACCCAGAAACAGAGAATAAATGCATTAAATTCTATAGCGGATATCTATATCATAAACAGAGACAATGTCACTTGGCTTGTTGATTACTACCGTAATGATTGGCCGTTTGATATGGTCGTGATAGACGAATTTTCGAGTTTTAAAAACCATGCGAGTAAAAGATTTAAGGCTTTGAAACTTGTGAGGGGTAAAATAAAGAGACTTGTAGGGCTTACAGGAACTCCGACACCAAACGGATTAAAAGATGTATGGGCACAAGTTTATTTATTGGACCAAGGGGAAAGACTAGGGAAAAACATCACGGCATTTAGAAATAGGTATTTCGATTACCACAGATACGGGGGCAATCCTTATGGCGATTATGATTTAAAACAGGGGTCCGATAAATCTATTATGAGCAAAATATCCGACATATGCATAAGCATGAAGTCGGAAGATTACCTGGAACTGCCTGATGTATCTTATAACACGATTTACGTTGAATTGGATTCAAAGGCCGAAAAAGCTTATAAAGAGCTTGAAAAGAAAATGATTTTGGAGCTTGACAGCGAAGAAGAGATAAACGTTACGAATGCAGCAGCTTTGACAAATAAGTTATTACAGCTTTCAAACGGAGCCTTATATGACGAGTTCCATAAAATTCATGAAATACATGATTGTAAAATCGAAAGATTTACGGAACTTGTGGGAGAATTAAACGGAAAGCCTGCACTGGTATTTTACGCATTTAAGCATGACCTGGATAGAATGAAAAAAGCACTATCCAAAATGAAGTTAAGGGTAAGAGAGTTCCAGTCACAACAAGACGAAATAGACTGGAATAACGGAAAAATTGACATATTACTGGCACATCCAGCAAGTACAGCTTACGGACTTAATCTGCAGGATGGGGGAAATCACGTAGTATGGTTCGGACTTAATTGGAGTTTGGAACTGTATCAGCAGGCAAATAAACGGTTGCACCGTCAAGGACAAAAAGAAAAAGTTATAATCCATCACTTGGTGACACAGGACACAAGGGATGAAGATGTTATGAGAGCTTTGGAGAACAAGGGAAATATACAAGAAGAATTACTTCAAAGCTTAAAAACAAGAATTGAAAAGTATAGGAGTTGATAGAGTGTGGAAACCGTAGGAAGCAGAATAAAAAAATGGAGAAAACTAAAAAACTTAACTCAATTAGAGCTGGGAAAAAAAATAAATAAAAACGTAAAAAGTATACAACGATACGAAATGGGGACTAATCCAGTCCCTATAGATGTATTAAATAATATTGCGAGAGCTTTAAATATTGGTATTGACAAATTAATTTATAACGAGGATGACAAAATGGAAAAAGAAAAAGTGGTAGCAATTATCAAGAGACGTTTATATACTATTAGCGATTTGATTTCTAATTTAGAAAAAATTGATTTTGACGATATGAATTTAGAGAAATTAAAAGAAATAAAGTTAAACTTAAGAAATACGGCAATAGATTTGATTTTACTGCCAATAGAAATATAGGAGGGAAATTAAAATGTTAAACAAATGGGAAAAATTAACCAAAATGGTTGAAGAATTTTATAAGGCTTTCGGGCAGGAACAGTTTATCGGAGTAGGTAAGTTAAGTCCTGAGAGAGCGGAACTAAGAGAAAATTTATACCAGGAAGAACTTAGAGAATACCTTGCGGCAAAAGCTAAAAATGATAGAGTAGAAATACTGGATGCGGTTGTAGATATGTGGTATATTCATATCGGTACTTTGTTAGAGATACATAGAACTGCGAGTAAAGTAGCGACTTTTATATATTTTGGCGACGATGAAAAAACAGAAATACTTTTAGAAAGAGTACGGGATAACGATTTCAAAGAAATATTTATTCCCGCTTTTGAGGAAGTACACCGAAGCAATATGTCAAAATTAGACGAAAACGGTAAGCCAATTTTCAGAGAAGACGGGAAAATAATAAAAGGTCCAAATTATTTCAGACCAAATCTTAAACAATTTTTTAAGGAGGCTTAAATGAGTAAAATTACAGACAACGAGATTGACAAAATAGCAGATAAACTGCTTGAAAAATTAAAAAATGATAAAGATTTTAAAGTTCAAAAAATTTTATCGCCGTTTCAAAAAACAGAAAAACTACTTTTTGAACTGAAATATTTAAAAGGGGCTATCGAGGTCAAAAATAGATATATCAAATCCTTAAAAAATGACCCTGTATTGATAAGCAAAAAAGAAATAGGTGTAAATGTTCAAGAAAGTAAAAAATATTTGTCAGAGATGGAAAAAATTGAGAATCAGATAGAAAAAATTGAAAAAGAAATTGAAAGACTCCAAATCGTCGTTGAGATGACTGAAAAAGCGCTTGACACGATAAGAGAAGATAAATATTTCAAGATTATCGAAATGAAATATTTTGAAGAATTGACTTTTGAATATATATCTGAAGTGCTGGAAATAGGGGAGAGAACAGCTAAACGGCATAAAAACAGATTAATAACTAAACTTAGAACAATAATATTTTCAGATGATGCTGTAAACAGCATAATAAATTAACTGGAATTTAATATTGGCACTTTTGTGACCTTGTAAAAGATTTTTTATGTGATATAATATGATAGAGTGGAAAAAGTAGGATTTACGAATGACTACTTTAAAGAGTTTACTGCGGTAGACTCTTTTTTCTTTTTACAGGAGGTGAAAAATAAAAAGTGAAACTTACAGAAAAACAGAAAAGATTTGCAGATTATTACATTGAAACTGGAAATGCGACAGAAGCAGCACGTAAAGCGGGATACAGTAAGAAGACATCGTATAGTATAGGTCAGGAAAACTTGAAAAAACCTGAAATAAAAACATACATCAATGAAAAATTTGAGCAATTACAGAGTGAAAGAACAGCCTCTGCAAGTGAAGTACTTGAATTTTTGACCTCGTCGATAAGAGGAGAAGTTGAAGAAGAAGTAGTCGTGGTTGAAGGAGAAGGGGATGGAGTAAGTTCCGCAAGGAAGATAAAAAAACAAATAGGGTTAAAAGATAGGATAAAAGCTGCTGAGCTGTTAGGTAAAAGATATATGCTGTTTACCGATAAAGTCAACGTGTCAGGAACAGTACCAGTTATGATCGTGGGAGAAGATGACCTTGAAGAGTGATAAAAAAGTCAAAAAAATAAAACTGCCTGAAATAGTTGGGAAAGGGTATAAGGACTTTTGGAATTTCAAAGGAAGGTACAGAATTTGTAAAGGCAGCAGGGCAAGCAAGAAGAGCAAAACAACGGCTCTTTTTTTTATTCACGGAATAATGAAATATCCCGGTGCTAATTTGCTTGTTATTCGGAAAGTATTCAGAACTTTAAAAGATAGCTGCTTTACAGACTTGAAATGGGCGATAAACAAGCTACAAGTAAAAGATTATTGGGAAGTTAAAGAAAGCCCGCTTGAAATGACTTATAAACCGACAGGGCAGAAGATTTTATTTAGGGGGCTAGACGACCCGTTAAAAATTACATCCATAACTGTTGAAGTCGGAAGTTTATGCTGGGCGTGGATTGAAGAAGCTTATGAAATTAACAGGGAGACAGATTTTAATATGCTTGACGAAAGTATCAGGGGAGTAGTCGAAGAACCTTTATACAAGCAGATTACGATAACCTTCAACCCCTGGAACGAAAGGCATTTTTTAAAGAAAAGATTCTTTGATGCGGAAGATGAAAATATTCTAGCCAAGACGACAAACTATTTATGCAATGAGTGGCTGGACGAGTCTGATAAAAAGCTTTTTGAGGACATGAAAAAGAACAACCCAAGGCGTTATCAAGTGGCAGGACTTGGAAACTGGGGAATAGTTGAAGGGCTTGTCTATGAGAACTGGGAAGAAAAAGCATTTGATAAAGACGAAATATTGAAACGGGATAAAACGAAAACCGTATTTGGTCTTGATTTCGGCTATGCGAATGACGCCACGGCTTTTTTCTGCGGGATAATAGACCCAGTGAATCGGGAAATATATGTTTTTGATGAAATATACAGCACAGGACTGAAAAACAGACAAATATACGAAGAAATAAACCGTAAAGGGTACAGAAAAGAAAAAATAACAGCTGATTGTGCGGAGCCGAAGTCAATAGATGAGTTATATGATTTCGGATTATATGGAATAAGACGTTCAAGAAAAGGAAAAGACAGCATTAATAACGGTATTCAATTTATCCAGGATTTTAAAATCATAATACATCCGTCATGCGTGAATTTTTTGACGGAAATATCAAATTATCAATGGGATAAAGATAAATTTGATAAACCGATCAATAAGCCGATTGATGACTTTAACCACTTAATGGATGCTATGCGGTATGCACTGGAAAGCTATATAAAAGGCGATAATTTTTCGTTTGATTAAGGAGTTTGAGAGTAATGTTTGAATTTATAAAAAGATTTTTTAGGAGAAATAAAATGGGAGAAATACAGTTAAGTGAAGTAGAAATAATTATACAGGAATATCTAATTTCCAAAGAATATAAAGAAAAAATAGCGGGAAATAATTATTTTAAAGGATTACATGACATCCTCAATCGAAAACGGACAGCTATAGGAGAAAATGGACAGCTTGTAGAAGTTCCTAATTTACCTAATAATAAATTGGTGGACAATCAATACAGGAAACTTGTAAAACAGAAGGTAAATTATATCCTTGCAAAACCGTTTAGCCTAAAAAGTGAGAATAAAGAGTATTCGGACAGAGTAAATAAAATGTTTGGAAACAAGGAATTTATGAAAATTTTAAAAAGGATTGGAACAGATGTTTATAATACGGGATTAGGTTGGATTTATGTGTATTACGGAGACGATAACGAACTTAAGTTTAAAGGGCTTAAGAGTATTGAATGTATTCCTGTATGGAAAACAGACGAACATGACGAACTTGACTATCTTGTTAGGTTGTTTGATGTAAAAGAATTTGAAAAAGGACGGTTCTCAAGAAAAACGTATGCAGAAATTTATACGTTAGATGGTATACAGAAATATGAGCTTAATAACAGGATTCTTAAACATATAGAAACGGAGAGTTATATAAAATACGGAGACAAAGGATATAATTGGGAAAAATTGCCGATTATTTGTTTTAGATCGGACGAACTGGAACAGCCTTTACTTAATAAAGTACGGAATTTGCAGGACAGTTTGAATGAATTAATTTCAGATTTCGCCAATAATATGCAAGAAAATAATAGAAATGCAATTTTAATTTTAAAAGAATACGATGGTGAAAATTTAGGAACCTTTAGGCACAACCTAAATGTATTCGGAGCTGTTAAAGTTAAGAACGACGGTGGGCTCGAAAAACTTGAAATGAAAGTCGATTCTTCTAATTTTGAAAGCGTTATAAAAATATTAAAAAAAGCTATTATAGAAAATGGGGGCGGATTTGATAGCAAGTCTGATACTTTAGGGAACAATCCTAACCAATTAAATATACGTAGTATGTATTCGGAAATAGATTTGGAAGCAAACGATTTAGAAACAGAGTTTCAAGCGAGTTTTGAAAAATTGCTATGGTTCGTAAATATACACTTAAAAAACACTACTGGAGATAATGTTATGGACGATGTGGAATTTATATTGAATAGAGACATACTTGTAAATGAAAGTCAGGCTATAGCCGATTTAAGAAGTTCCGTAGGCTTGATGTCTGAAAAGACTATAGTGGCGAATCATCCACTTGTAACCAATCCAGAGGAAGAATTAGAGCAAATGAAAAAAGAAAGACAGGAAAGCATGGAACAGGAGGAGTATGAAGGACTTGGCGAACATTCGCATGATGTAGATGAGTAATTACTGGGTTAAGCGTTTTGAGGACGAGGAAAAAAGAATGCACGAACTTGCAGGAGATGAAATAAGAAGGCAGCAGTTGGAATATGAAAAGGCTATTGTAAAACTGAACAGAGATATTGAAGTTTGGTACGGAAGGGTTGCAAAAAATAATGAAGTTTCACTTGTAGAAGCAAAGAAATTGTTGAACAATAAAGAGTTAAAAGAGTTTAGATGGACTTTGGAAGAATATATAAAGTATGGAAAAGAAAATGGAATTAGCAAAGACTGGAGCAGGGAGCTTGAAAACGCAAGTGCGAGGGTGCACATTAAAAGACTGGAAGCTATGAAGTTACAGGTGAGAGGAGAAATCGAAAAATTATATAATAATAGAAATGTAGGAACGGAAATTTTTCTGAAAAACATATATAAAGATCAGTACTATAGAACGGCTTATCAAATTGCTAAAGGCACGGAGGTAGGTACTAATCTGTATAGGTTGAATGACAAGCTTGTAAATACTGTATTCAAAAAGCCATGGACTCCTGACGGGAAGAGTTTCAGTGACAGGATATGGGAAGATAAGCATAGACTTATAAATACCCTACATACTGAAATGACACAGGCATTTATCAGAGGAGACAGTTTAGATAGGCTAACAAATAAAATTGCTGAAAAGATGAATGTTAGTAAAGCTAATGCTGCAAGACTGGTATATACAGAAAGTGCAGCATATGCAAGCAAGGCGAGACTCAAGACATATGAAGATTTAGAACTGGAGAAATATGAGATAGTTGCTACATTGGATAATAGAACATCGGAAATTTGTCGGAGTATGGATGGAAAAATATTTTATTTGAAAGATTATGAGGTAGGAGTCACGGCTCCACCTTTTCACGTTCGATGTCGTACAACCACAGCCCCTTATTTTGATGATGGCGAAGGAGAAAGAGCGGCAAGAAATGAAGAAACGGGAAAAACTGAATACGTTCCCGCAAATACAACTTACAAGGAATGGAAGAAAAAGTATGTTGTTGAAGAAAACGTCAGAACAGGGTATAATATTAAAGAAAAACTGGATACCGAACAGGGAAAAGTACTGGATAACATTTTAGACAACGCTCCTGTTGAATTTAAAAATGTATGGAATGCATACAAAGATGAATTTAAAATAATTGATTTTGTCGAAAATTTAAAAGATGGATATCCTCATTATAATGATGAACTTCAAGGAATGTACATAACCAAAAAGGATTTAATGGGGAATAGTACGTGGTTAAAACCGTTTGAAATGTTTTTTCATGAGGCAGGACATCAATTGGACCATGTAATTAATTTGAAAAAGTTGAAAGGCTTTGAAGGTTATTATATAAGCGACGTGTGGAGAAGCATTAAATATAAAAACTTTACATTAGGAAAAATGCTTGAAGTGGAATATAGAGATTATATCAAAGCTATAAAAGGCGACAAAGATTTAAGCGATTTAGAAATATTCAAAATTATTAAAGATAAATATAAAAATAAAAGTGCCAATTCAATAAAGGAGTTATCAGATTTATTTTCGGGACTATCCAAAGGCAGTTTCAATTTAGGGTTTGGACACAGAAGGGCTTATTGGGAAAATATTCCTGTTTCCAAAGAGGCTTTTGCAGAATTTACAAGTTCATTGGCTACTAATCCTGAGAGTTTAGAATTGATGAAAGAGGTTTTCCCAAAATCATATGAAATTTATCTTGAAATTCTTGAATATGGATTATTAGAATAGGAGGACTTAAGATGTTTCATAAACTATTTGATTTAAACGGTTTAGAAAAAGAAATACAGGAATACAGGGGAAAAGTGGATGATAATGAGCCGTTTATTCCTGAAGATTGGGTACCTGGGAATTTTAAAAAGGAAGATTTAAGAAAAGTACTTATTAAGGCAGTTGAAAGCAATAAGAAATTCGAGGAATTTATGCCTGACAAATTCAAAGAACATCTAAAAAGCTATAATGAGGGCATAAAAAAAGGATATATTTACTAAAATCCTGAAAATAGGAGGCATATAATGAATAATTTTAAAGTGATTTATCAGATACTGAAAGCAATTGAGGAGTCAATGGACTATGAAATTTTCGATTCTAATTCTATTTCTCCCGATTATTTAGGAATTACAAAAGAACGTTGGACAGGTATTATGTCTGAATTAATAGATAATGGTTACGTCACAGGTGCGGTTAAAGTTCCAATAATGGGCGACAGAAATGATATTAAGGTAATAAAACCCCAACTGACAATAAAAGGCATGGAATATCTTGAAGAGAATTCTATGATGAAAAAGGCATACAATTTGCTAAAAGGGATTAAGGATATTGTGAAATAAAATCAAGAGCAGTTTAATAGCTGCTCTTTTTATTTATAGTCGTCTTTTTAGTAATTTGTAGGCGTAAAAGAACAATTACTAAACACTACAAACCGAGGTCTTACCTCGATAAAAAATGAAATGGAGTGATTATTTTATGAACAAAGATGAACTATTAAAACTTGGATTGACAGAGGATCAGGCTAACAAAGTGCTTGAAGCTAACACAGAACAGTTGAAGGGATTTATACCTAAGGCAAGATTTGATGAAGTGAATAACTCTAAAAAACAACTGGAAAAAGATTTGAATGATAGAGATACACAGCTTGAAACTCTAAAGAACAGTTCCGGAGATGTTGAAACTCTTAAAAAAACAATTGAAACATTGCAGGCAGATAATAAAGAAACAACAGAAAAGTATAATGCTGAGCTTGCAAATTTAAAACTTAATAATGCTGTTGAGACGGCATTACTAAGTGCTAATGCTGTAAATGTTAAAGCCGTTAAAGCTTTACTAAACATGGACAGCATTAAATTAGACGGGGAAACATTACTCGGGATAAATGAACAGATTGAAAGTCTGAAAAAAGCAGAAGATAGTAAAATGCTGTTTAAATCAGAACAACAGAACGGTTTCTCTGGCGTTAAACCGGGAGAAGGAAATACCGGAGAAACAGGAGCAAAACCGAAAACGTTAGCAGAGTCAATAGCAGCAGCGTTATCGGGAAATAATCAAAATGAATAATAGGAGGTGGCTTATATGCCAATAACATTAGCGGAAGCTAAAAAGAATGTACAGGATGACTTGCAAATAGGAGTGATAGACGAATTTGCAAAGTCGAGCTTCATCATGAACAATATAATATTTGACGATGTGGTATCTCCAACAGGTGGGGGGACTACAATGACTTATGGTTACACAAGATTAAAGACGCAGCCAACAGCTGACTTCAGGGAAGTAAATAACGAATACAGCCCTCAGGAAGTGACAAAGGAAAGATTTAATGTTGACCTGAAAATATTTGGTGGTTCTTTTCAAATTGATAGAGTTATAGCTGATATGGGCGGAATTGTATCAGAAGTACAGTTACAGATGTCCCAGAAGATTAAAGCGGCGTCAGCATTATTCAATGACACAGTGATAAATGGAGACAGTGGAGTCAACGCAAAAGCATTTGATGGATTAGAAAAAGCGGTAACGGGAAGTACAACTGAATTTATCCCTACAGCTCCAATTGATTTATCCGATTCAACGGCAGTAGATAACAACTGGAGAGTATTTTTAGATTTACTTGATGAATTTTTGATGGGGTTAGATGGAGCTCCATCAATGATAGCAGGAAACACTAAGCTGATTGCTAAGATTAGAGGGATTGCGAGAAGGGCAGGACAGTATCAAGTCACACAAAATGGATTCGGACAGCAAGTTGAAAGCTACGCTGGAATACCTCTGGTGGACCTTGGGGCTAAGGCAGGAACTAATGACCCTGTATCAGCAATTAACGGAAGCGGGGAAACATCTCTATATGCTGTGAGGTTTGGTATGGATGGATTCCACGCAGTAGCCCCTACGGAAAATGCTTTAATTAGAACATGGCTTCCTGATTTTAGTACATCAGGAGCAGTAAAGACAGGAGAAGTCGAAATGATAGCGGCGGTGGCTCTTAAGACAACAAAAGCGGCAGGAATATTTAGAAAAATTAAAGTTAAATAGGAGGGTGTTATGGCAAAAATATACGCACCAAATAAGGAATACACTGGAGTAAGTGCCAGTGTATTTTTTGTTAAAGGTGTTGGAGAAACAGAAAATCCACATTTAATAAACTGGTTTAAAGACAAAGGGTATGAAGTAGAGAAAAAAGAAAATAAAGCAGTTGAAGAAAAGCAAGATGAGGAGAACACAGTAAATGAAGAAACTCCTGAAATAACAGATGAAGCTTCTGATAAAGAAATAAGTCCAATTGAAGAAGCTCCAAAAAAACCAAATAAATCGTCTAAAAAGTAGGAGGGCTTATGCGGTATATAGAAAATATCAATGAAGATGTGAAAAAGCTTTTAAAAACAACAGGATATGAAGTTAAGGATGAAGATTTATTTTTATTGGAACAGAGTATAGATAAAGTTAAATTTTATATTCTTAATAAAACTAATCAAAATAAGGTACCTGAAGGATTAAAATACGTCTGGATTTATAGAAGTACGGGAGAGTTTTTAAATTTTAAAAAAGCAACTGGACAACTCAACATAGACGGCTTAAATTTTAAACGTCTGGCAAAAGAAATAGGAGAAGGTGATACAAAGGTTGTATTTAATGATACGAAAAGCACGGGTGATAAATTTGAGGATTTCTTAACAGATATGATGAAATATGGAGAAAAGGAAATATTAAAGTATAGGAGGCTTGTATGGTAGACGATATAACTGACGTATTAAAAGAAGCAAGGGAAGCTATTCAGTCAATGTGGACCGGAAGGTGTAGGGTTATAAAATTCGGCAAAGTAAAAGGTAAAAATAATATTGTAAACCCAAAAGAAATAGTGGTTTACGACAATGTTCCTTGCAGGTTATCCCACAAAAATATAAGCCAAGTACAGCAGGAAGAGCCTTTTGCTACTACTTCTCAAGTTATTAAAGTCTTTATAGCTCCCGATTTAGATATTCCTGCAGGATGTAAGATAGAGATTACCCAGAATGGAGTTACGAAAACATATGAAAATTCTGGAGTTTCTGCTGTCTATACAAATCATCAGGAAATTATTCTGCAAATAGTGAAGGATAAAGCATAATGGAGAATATAAAAGTAGATTTTAAAGAACTTGAAAAGTTTGCAAAGGATTTAGAAAAAGCAAGAGATAAAGAAATGAAAAAATTGCTTGAACAAATTACAAATGAAATAGCTTCAAGACTTTTACGAAAAGTAATTAAAAGAACTCCTGTATTTCAACCCATTTTTGGAGATGAGCTTAGATACAAAAGCGGAAAAAGAAAAGGTGAACTGAAATACAATAAAGACGGAACAATTGCAAAAGACGGGAAAAGAAAAATTAAATATAAAAAACATGGTAAAACTATAACAAAAGATTACACCCGTACCGGAGGAAATTTAAGAAGAAGTTGGGATATAACAAAGGTCGGAAGGTCTGGGAACCGATATGAAGTAACGGTTTTTAATCCTATAGAATACGCAGTTTATGTGGAATATGGACATAGACAAACTCCAGGTAGATACGTTCCTGCTATCGGAAAGAAATTAAAAAAATCTTGGGTAGAAGGGAAATTTATGCTTACAAAATCTGAATTGGAGCTAAAGGATAAAATACCCGCAATAGTAGAGAAAAAAATAGAAGCTTGGTTAAAGGAGGTATTTGGGTGATTTATGAGGTTGTAGACGCAATAGCGGCTAGACTTGCAAAAAATTACGATTATGACGTACATATTAACAAACTACCGCAGGATTTTGAAGAACCTTGTTTTTTTATTAAATTGATAAGTAATGATGAAAATCAGTTAGTAGATAACAGGTATTATCGAAAAAATACCTTTGATATAGCATTTTTCCATGAAAATAACAATGTGGATTTATATAAAAAAACAGACGAGCTTACGGATATTTTGGAATACGTACGAACTGAAAACGGAGATTTGTTAAGGGGAATAAACAGGAAAAGTGAAATAGCAGACGGAGTGTTGCATTTTATAACATCTTATGATTACACAGTAGTAAAACCTAAAGAAACGCAACCATTAATGGAAGAGCTTAAAATAAAAGGAGGTATAAATAATGGCAGAAAGAAAAGCTAAAAAAGAAACCGGAGAAGATAGATTTACTAAGGAACAGATACTTAAAAGCAAAAGGTTTTCTGATAGAAAAGATTTGCTAAACATAAGTCTTGAAAATAATAAAACATATACGATTGAAGAGGTATCTAAAATAGTAAAGGAATTTATGAATAAAGATTTTAAAGATAAGGAGGCTAAATAATGGCTTTAGGAGGAGGAACATTTTTAACACATAATAAAAAGCTCCCCGGGACGTATATAAATTTTGTGTCTGTAGCAAGACCTTATTCCAATATAGGAGATAGAGGATATGCGACCATGCCTTTAGAATTAGATTGGGGAGTAGATGGAGAAGTCTTTACGGTTGAAAGAGAAGAATTTTTAAAAGATAGCGTAAAGATATTCGGCTATGATTATACCCATGATAAATTAAAAGGGTTAAGAGATCTTTTTAAAGGTGCCAAAACTTTGTATGCTTATAAATTAAACAAAGGAGAAAAAGCTCAAAATAAATGGGCTATTGCTAAATATGCAGGAATTAGAGGAAATGATATTAAAATATCTATTGCTAAAAACATAGATGTTTTAACGAATTTCGATGTTACGACTTTAGTAGATAACAGACCTGCGGACGTGCAGACAGTGGCGGATATAGGGGATTTAAAACCTAATGACTGGGTAACATTCAAAAATACCGAAACATTGGCTCCTACAGTTGCAGAAGCTTTAACAGGCGGAACAAATGGAACAGGAGTTACAGGGGCGGATTACCAATCTTATTTGGACAAAATAGAAGCTTATGAGTTTAATACTTTGGGTTGTTTGAGTACTGAAAGTACAATTAAAGACCTTTTCATACAGTTTACAAAAAGAATGAGAGATGAGGTAGGGGCTAAATTCCAAACTGTTTTATATAGAAAGCATGACGCTGACTATGAAGGGGTGATTTCGGTTGAAAATAAAGCAATGGGAGCAGGAGTGCCTGAGTCCTCCCTGATATATTGGGTAATTGGAGCAGAAGCGGGCTGTGAAATAAATAAGTCTTTGACAAATAAAACATATGATGGAGATTATATAATACAAACCACAGAAACACAGACACAATTGGGAAAAGGACTTGACGCAGGTAAATTTTTATTCCATAAAGTTGGAGACAAAGTTAATGTCTTAAGAGATATTAATACATTTACATCTTTCTACAAATACAAAAATGAAGATTTCAGCTCCAACCAGACAATAAGGGTACTTGACCAGATAGCTATGGATATAGCAAAACTTTTTAATACAAGATACTTAGGAAAGGTACAGAATGTAAAAGTGGATAGAGAAGAATTATGGAAAGATATAGTTAAACACCACGAGGAATTACAAAGATTAAAAGCTATAGAAGACTTTACAGAAGATAATGTGAAGGTTTCCAAAGGAGACAAAAAAACTTCTGTAGTAGTAGAAGACTATGTAACACCTGTAAACTGTATGGAACAGCTATATATGACTGTTCATGTAAGCTAGAAAAAAGGAGGTATAAATAATGGCAGAAACAACTATGAGGGGTAGAGATGCTATCTCCGGAAGTATGGGGAAATGTTATATAACAGAGGGAAATAACAGATTTCTTTTAATGCAGGTACTTTCCGTTAAAGCTAAAGTAGAAAAAACCAAGACAGAAGTATCAATTATGGGTAAGACGGGGAAAGGAAATAAGTCTACAGGTTGGAAAGGTACTGGAACTGCAAAATTACATTACAATACATCTAAATTTAGAGAATACATGAAAAAATATATGGAAACTGGAGAAGATATATATTTTGACATGCAAATAGTGAATGAAGACCCTACATCTGCGGCAGGGAGACAATCTATAATCCTTATAAATTGTAATGTAAACAGTATAGATTTCGGGAATATAGACGCTGACGCTGAAATTTTAGACGAAGAATTTGATTTTACGTTTGAAGATGTAAAAATGCCAGAAACATTTAAAGAACTTAGTGGGATGAGATAGAGTTTTTAGCGGATATTCTAAGTATCCGCTTTTATGTATATATAAAATTGAAAGGTGATGAGAATTATGAGTTTAAAAGCATTTTTGAAAGAGAATGTAGAAATAATAGATAATGTAGAATATGTGGTATCTGAAAGAATGAAAGACGAGAATGGGAAACCTGTCCCGTGGAAGCTTAGAACTTTAAGTACTAAAGAAACCAAATTATGGAGAAATGATTTTACCAAAGTTAGTATAGGAAAAAAAGGAGCACGAACAGAAACATTTGACGGGGAGGAGTATATTAAAAAATGTGCGGTTGAGAGCATAACATATCCAGATTTGAATGATAAGGAATTACAGGACAGCTACGGGGTTATGTCTGCAGATGACTTATTAATAGAAATGCTACTTCCGGGAGAATATACGAAATTAATTGAGAAAATGAATGAAATTAACGGATTTGATACTTCTTTTGAAGATAAGGTGGAAGAGGCAAAAAACTAATAGAGGAAGGCGATTATGAGAGTAATTATGCGTATTATGCTTTGCACAAACTCCACATGTTGCCTTCTGTTTTTTCAAATTTACCCAAAAATGAAAAAGCTTTTGTGATCGCCTCGATAAAGATGAAAATAGAAAATGATGAGAAAGAAAGGAAAAAGACAAGGTCGAAAGGGTTACGCAGATAAGGAGGTGTATAAATGGCAGTAACATTAGGAACAAGTGTTAAATTAATAGATAATATGTCCGGAAGTTTCACTCGAATAATAAATGCTGTAAATCTTACTGTGTCTGCTTTAAGGAAAATGTCGAATGAAAGCGTTAAAATTTCTGGTCTTGAGGATATACAGAGTGAGTTAAATATGGCTGGAGCGGAAATGTCTAAATTTAAAGACGCTTTAGCTAAAGCGGGTAACGGAACCGATAACAACACAAATGCCCAAAGAAAATGGAACAATGAAATAAATAAGGGAAAAAGTGCTTTAGACAGTATGGTAGGTAAACTGAAAGCTGCATTCGGAGTGTATGCACTTATGAATGCAGGAAAAAAATTAATAGGACTTTCTGACCAGGTGGTGAGCATAGACGCTAGATTAAATCTAATTACGGATAATGCAGAGCAGAAAAATAATTTAAAAAATGCAATATATAAATCAGCACAAGACGCAAGAGTACAGCTAAATGACTTCGCGAATAGCGTTGCTAAGATTGGGCAGTTAGCAGGGCAACATTTTGCAAATAATGGGGAAATAATAAAATTTAATAATCTGATGGCAAAATCATTTAAAATCTCCGGAGCTTCTGCACGAGAAACATCGGCTGCAATGTATCAATTAAACCAAGCTATGGCATCAGGGAGATTACAAGGTGATGAATTCCGAAGTATTAGAGAAAATGCACCTATGCTTGTACAAGAAATCGCTAAAGCTATGGGTGTAGGTATGGAACAGCTAAAAAAATTAGGAGCAGAAGGAAAAATAACAGCTGAAGTTATTAAACAAGCAGTATTCGGCATGGAAAGTGATATAAATGAGAAATTTGCACAAATACCATTAACTTGGAAAGATGTGTGGACACAAATGAGTAATATTGCTATAAAAGCATTGGAACCGTTATTAAAAGCCATTAACGATTTAGCAAACAGCAAACGCGTACAAGGATTTATTAATGGTCTTGTATCTGCTTTTAGGATTTTAGGTAAGGTCGGTACATCTGTTTTTAAAGGACTAGCAAAATTAGGAGCTTTGGTATATGACAATTGGAAACTTATAGAGCCTGTTATTTTTGGTATAGCCGCTGGAGTTGCTTTTTATGCAATCGTGCAAGGTATAGCTGCTCTTGCGACGGCTGCAAGCACTGCCGCTTCTGTAGCACATACCCTCGCTCTTGGTGCTCAAATAATGGCGGAGTTTGCTGCTATTGCTGCAACAGAAGGACTTGCTGCTGCAATTGGGACGTTAAATGCTGCTGTATGGGCTTTCCCCGGAACATGGATATTTGCGGCTATAGTTGGTGTTACAGTTGCAGTTATTGCGGCTGCTTTAGCAACATTAAAATGGGCTACAGGGACTCTAACTTGGGCGGGAGTTATAGTGGGAGCTTTTTATTGGGTAAAAGGTGCTATATATAATAATATTGCTGATGTAGTTAATTTTATAGGAAAAGCACTTGCTCATATATGGAATGGATTTGCCGCCACTGCAAACTTTGTAGGAAATGTCATGAAAGACCCTGCTTCTGCTTTTATTCATTACGTAAAAGACATGGCTTTACAAGCATTAGACATATTAAAAGGTTTTGCGGGGGCAGTAGATGATGTTATCGGCACGGGCTTCGCAAAAACTGTAGAGGGTTGGAAAGGAACAGTACAAGGGGTAGCAACAGAACTGGCAGGACGTTATGGAAATGGACAATATGAGGAAGTACTAGGACGGAAAACTGCTGGAGATTTCGGTATGGATTGGAAAAAAAAGAATCTTAAATTTGAATATGGTGCGGGGGCTGCTAAAGGCAACCGTTGGGCGTATCAAATGGGCCGATGGAGAAATGAAATGGAGAATTTCAATCCTTTTAATTTAGGCGGAGAGAAACCTAGAGATCCTTCTGGTCTTGGAGACATAGGAAAAAATACAGGTAAAACTGCAGATAATACTGGGAAAATGGCTAATTCTTTAGATGATACAGAAGAAGAAATGAAATATTTGAGAGAATTAGCAGAACAGGAGCATATAAACCAGTTTACAACGGCAGAAATAAAAGTAGACATGAATAATACAAATACCATAGAAAAAGAAGCTGACCTTGATAGTATGATTGATAAACTTGCTGAAAAAATAGAAGAGAAGATGAACAGACTTGCAGAGGGGGTGTATCCTAATTAATGTACGATATTTATATAGATAGATTGCTATTACCCATAAGTCCCCAAAAAATAACATACAGCGTGAAAAATAAAAATGAGACCATATCTCTGATAAATGCATCTGAAATAAATCTACTGAAAAGTGAAGGATTAAAAGAAATAAGTTTTAAAATTGTACTCCCTGCATATAAGTATCCATTTATTAATATGCTGCAAGGGTTTAACAAACCTAAATTTTATTTAGATAAATTGCAAAGGTTAAAGGATAATAGAAAGCCGTTCCAATTTATAGTCTCCCGTAAATACCCGAACAATAAGGGGTATTTTAACACTAATATTAAAGTGTCTCTTGAAGATTTTATCTATTCCGATGATGTGAGTGAGTTTATGGATATTACGGTAGATATTAAACTAAAAGAGTATAAAGACCCTCGGGCAAGTAAATTAAATTTAATGGAAGATAAGTTATCCGGGTTTATAACAGTGCCGAGACCGGTCACAAAAATATTTGACAGAGTGGTATCTACAGGAGCAGGAGAGATGTTATGGAATGTTTGCAGGCAGTACACAGGCGGAATAGAAAAAATGGGAGAACTTATGAAATTAAACGCTTTAGATAAAATTACGGATTTTATTCCCGGACAAAATGTGAGGTTGAAATAATGGGTATACTGCCTAATGTAAACACAGGAAATTTAATAAATAATGTTATGTCTCAGATAGTAGGAGAATTTGAACTGGAAAAAGATATTGAGGTAATTGTAACATTGGAAAATGGCACTCCTATAATACCTCTTATCACTTATTTGTCTTGGACTACTGAAAGAAAGGGAACTTGTGGAGTACTGGAATTTGAAGTATTAAAAGAAAAGATAGAATTTACTGAAGGGGATAGAGTATCAGTAAGATATAAAGGAGTTCCGTTTTTTCTGGGGTATATTTTTAAAAGAGAACGAACTAAAGCGGGAAAAATAAAGGTAACAGCATATGACCAGTTGAGATACCTGAAAAACAAAGACACGTACATATTTAAAAATATGACGGCTTCTGAAATAATAAAAGCTTTAGCAAAAGATTTTAATTTACAGACAGGAGAGATAGAAGATACTAAATATAAAATTGTAAAACGGAGAGAGGACAATAAAACTCTGCTTGATATGGTTTTATACGCTTTATCTGAAACGCTCTATTACACTAAAAAACAATATATCCTATACGATGATTACGGAAAAATAACACTTAAAGAAGATGAAAAAATGCGTATTTTTGACCTTATATTTGATGATAAATCCGCAACAGATTTTAAGTACAATACAAGTATAGACAGCAATACATATAATCAGATTAAACTATCCCGAATTAATAAAGAAAAAAAAGTCCGGGAAATTTTTATAGTTAAAGACCCGTTTAATATAAAAAAATGGGGGGTATTACAGTTTTTTGAAAATATAGATGAGAAAGTAACTGATGCAAAAGCAAAGGAAAAAGTAGAAAATTTACTGAAACTATACAACCATAAAAGACGTACTTTTTCCATGCAGAAAATATTCGGAGATATAAGGGTAAGAGGTGGTAGTAGTATGGCTATAAACCTTAATGTAGGAGATATAATTGTACAAAATTTTATGATTGTTAACAAGGTAAAACATAAGTTTGAATTTCAAAAACATACCATGGATATAGATTTTATAGGTCAAATGGGGATTAAGGAGAGTGAGAAAAATGGCGGACATAGTGGAACTGTTGAAAAAACTGAGCAAAAGTACGAATGAAGCAGGTGAACCTTTTGAACATAGAAAAGGTACTGTCGAAACTGTAAATCCTCTAACTATCCGAATAGATCAGAAAATCCTACTGGAAGAAGATGAGCTTATTCTTACTCATCTTGTTCGCGACCATAATGTAGATATATCTGTAAGTCATGAAACTGAAGAATTTGAACTGATTGAAGGAGCTCCTACAGATATTAAAAAACATAAACATGAGTATAAGGGGAAGAAAAAAATTATGCTGCATTATGGATTAAAAGTTGGAGAAGATGTAGTGTTATTAAAAGTACAAGGTGGGCAGACTTATATTGTACTTGATAAGTATACACCTCCGGAGACGGAAGGAGAGTGGTTGTAATGATACCTCAGAATGACGGACTAACTCCTGATATTAAGATTACTGAACGTCCTACCCTAACTTATAAAATGGACTTATCCGGAGATGTTATAGAGAGATATACCGATAACCTTAAAGCAATGGAACAGGCTATTTATAAAATTATAAGAACTGAAAGATACAGATATATTATATACTCTTGGGATTACGGTATTGAATTAGAGGATTTATTCGGAATGCCTGTAAGTTATTGTATTCCCGAAATAGAAAGACGGATAAAAGAAGCTCTATTACAAGATACAAGGATTTTAGAAGTTAATAATTTTGAATTTGAAACTCCTAAAAAGGGAGTTGTATTTACTAAATTTAGAGCTGTTACTATATTCGGAAATGTTAATGTAGAAAGAGAGGTGCAAATATCCTAAAATGTTTGAGGATAAAAGATTTGAGCAAATTTTAGATAGAATGCTTGCAAGAGTTCCGAATAACTTAGACAAACGGGAAGGGTCTGTGATATGGGACGCACTCGCTCCCGCTGCAAAAGAATTAGAAGATATGTATTTTGCATTAGACGCAATTATGCAAGAAACTTTTGCGGATACTGCAAGCAGAGAATATCTTATAAGGCGGGCAAGCGAAAGAGGACTTAAACCATATCCCGCCACTAAAGCAGTTCTTAAAGGGGTTTTTGATATTCGAATACCTTTAGGGGGTCGTTTTAATTTAGACGAGTTAAACTATGTTGCTATTAAATTTATACAACACAATAGTGGCACAAACTTATATGAATATGAAATGCAATGTGAGACAGCAGGGAAAATCGGAAACGGAAAAATAGGGAATTTAATCCCGATAGAGTATGTTAATGGCTTAGGTAGAGCAGAAATAACAGAACTTTTAATTCCTGCAAAAGATGAGGAAACGACAGAAGATTTAAGACAGCGTTATTTTGACAGTTTTAATGTTAAGGCATATGGAGGGAATATATCCGATTATAAGCTAAAAGTGCACCAGATAGAAGGAGTAGGAGCTGTAAAAGTAACTCCTATATGGAATGGCGGGGGAACTGTGCTATTAACTATTTTAGGGAGTGATTTTAACCAAGCAAGTCCTACTCTTATTAAAAAAGTACAAGATGTAATAGACCCGGCTAAAGACGCTAGAGGTATAGGAGTTGCTCCAATAGGACACATCGTAACGGTACAAGGCACTAATAATATAGCTGTTAATATTAGGACAACATTAACGTTTGAGCCTAATTTTAACTGGCTCCTCGTAAAACCTAAAGTAGAAGAAGTGTTAAAAGAATATTTGTCGGAACTTAGAAAAACATGGGCTTTGAAAAACGAAATACAGTCCAATAACTTAGTGGTTAGAATTGCAAGAATAGAATCTAAAATTCTTAATATAAACGGTATTTTGGATATTCAGAACACAACAATAAACGGAAGTAGTAATAACTTACAGCTTACAGAGTACCAAATACCTGTATGGGGAGGAATAACAGTATGATATTTTTTAAAACTGAAAATGTTGATTTGCTGGCATACCTCCCTGTTTTTATGCAGGAGTATAAACAAATTAAAGAGATTATGGATACAGAAAATCCCGAATTTAATTTACTATGGCAAAAGTTAAAAGAATTATTCGGAAACCAGTTTATAGAATATTGTAATGAAGAGGGGATAAGCAAATTTGAACAAATGTTGAAACTCCATAGGTACGAAAATGACACTCTTGAAATAAGGATTTTTAGGGTTTTAACATACTGGAATGATAACATCCCTTATACATGGAGAGTTTTGGTGAATAAAATGGATCAGCTGTGTGGGATCGGAAAATATGAGTTAAGGCTTGATAATAATAGCTATACTCTTTACATAACAACAAAATTTGATGATGAGAAAAAATATGATGAATTAAATAATATGCTAAAAATAATAATTCCTGCAAATTTAGGAATTAATAGTGTTAATGTGTTAACTCCAAAAGTAGAAAATAAGATTTACCTGTCTAATGGGGTAATAAATTATATTAAATATAAAATAGAAGCTACAATACCGAGTCCTGTTTTTGGAGTATTTGCTACCACAGGATTTGCACATGGGAAAAAATATATTATAGGAGGTTAAGAATGGCTATTTTTAAAAATACAATAGTAACAGATAACGGTAGAAACTTGATAGCAAATGCTTTGGGGAACAATAGACAGATTACTTTTACAAGAATGGTGACATCTAACCGAGTTTATGAGGATACAATAGATGTATCCAAACTTATTAATTTAGACGGAATTAAACAAACTGTAAATTTATCTAAAGTGAGCCAAGAGGATACAAAAGTAAAATTAAATGCTGTATTTACAAATGCTTCCGTGAATACATCTTATAGAATAGAAACTATAGGGTTGTATGCAAGAATAGAGGGTAATAGTGAAGTTTTATATAGTGTAACAAGGGCAAAAGAAGCAGATACGATGCCCGCAACAAACGGAATAAATTTAGCTACCGTAGAAATAGATTTGGTAACTGAAATTAATAACTCCAATGGTGCAGTTATGCAGTTTAATCCAAGCACACTTGTGACCCTATCTACTATAGCTACAGAACAAAGTGCAGGGATAACAAAATACGGAACAGAACAAGGGACAGCTTTGGAGGGAAAAAGACTAAGCGAAATAATAGGTTTAGAATTTGGAGGTAATATACAAGATGTTGGGCAAAAGACGACTGGAAAATTCTACTATGATACCAGTACAAAACATTATTTTGAATGCGTGAGTAATAATAATTTAACATATGTGGATGTAACAAAATTTAAGGCTATTTCCAATAAACCAATTTCTGATAAATTGGAAAATTTATCCAATTTTAGACAAG
>JAUMYH010000024.1 GCA_030528745.1 Bacteroidota bacterium | reverse complement strand
AGCAAATATGCTAAATTCAAAAAATAATAAGTACTTAGACATAACAAAAGCCTCCTTTTTGGGAGGCTTTTGTTATTTATACTTGTTGTGTTTTTTGAAGGAGATGACGAAATTAAAAGTTTGTTTTGTTTGGATAAGTTTTGCTTCTTTTTGCTACAAAAAAAATAACTATCTTCAAAACAGATAGTTATTTTGTGTTTTGCGACCGCGAGAGGATTCGAACCCCTAACCCTCAGAGCCGAAATCTTAATAATTTACAAGGGATGTTTCGTAAGTGATTGTTTTTTAATATTTTTGAATAATAAATATTATTGTAAAAAATAACTTTTATTTATGTTTTGCCTTGCCGACAAGTATTTTGTTATATAATTGTAAGTTAATTATTTATCTTGTTTTTTTGCATATTTTTTACCTCTCCCAAGCAAAAGCCATTCAGGGGAGATTCCAAAATCACTACATAGGTAAGTTAGAGCGTCAAGGTCAATTACTCTGTAATTGGTTTCTTTTCGCTGATTCTTGGGTTTATTCATTTCTGAGCGAATATTGGCGTATTTTACTCGGTTTAGGTTGTGTTTTTCACAAAAGCCTTTGAGTCCTCCAATTGCCTTTGATTTTGAGATTTCGGAATCCAAAATCTCAAAAAAGCGGTTTTGTATGGCTGTTATTTCAGGGCGGATTGTTTTAAGCATTTTTTTATTTTATATATTGATCCATATAGTAGTACAGACAGCTTCCTTTTATAAGTTTTTCATTTTGTGTTATAAAATCAGCATCTTTATACTCTTCTTTATCTCTGTTTTCTAAATACCAATCAATGAAATGTTTTGGAAGATATTCTATTTGATTAGGATTTTCTTTCTTAATGTACTCTGTTCCATAAAGTGTGGCACGTAAACGATTTACTCTATCTTCCCCTCGTTCTTCTGAGTAGAAATCCTCCATTATAGGAGTAATGTAACAAATGCAGTCATCGTGCCAGCCTGTCCATATAAAGGACTTTGGATATTTTCCGACTAATTTTTCACAAACGCAACACTGGTCTAATTTTTCACGTTTTCCGTGATGAATTTCATAGCCTATAACAAAATCCATAGTTTGCCAACGTAAAATATCGCTTAATCTGGATTGTTGATTGATTTGATTTGCATTCACCGATTTTTCAGAAGACTTTGCGGTTTTCTTTCTTTTCTCTGTTTCTTGCTGAGAATCTACTTCATTAGAAGCAGAAAGTTGTTTTTTCGGTTTTGGTGTTATTTTTCTCTTTTCTGATTTGTATAACTCATAAGACGGAGTAAAAATCTCGTCAATCTTCTTGATGAATTTATCAAACTTCAAATAATCTGTAATTTCTACAAATCGTATTTCGTGTGGAAAGGTGTAGTTACAAAAACGGGGTTCTGTTGTGTATGGAGCGTTTGACAAATCCAAATCCTCCAAAGAAAGATGTTTTACGTTATATTTTTGCAACAATGTTTCTTCGATGCACTTTAAAAACCTTTGTTTGTCGTCTTTTATTGCTTTTCGACACTTCGGATATAGCTTGTAAAAAACATAAATTAAATGTTCTGCTCCGATAGGAAAACCAAAATTTTGAGCCAGCAATAACTGAGCGTTTGTAAAATCTTCTATATCAAATAAATCTTCTTCTTCTAACAATACATCCAATCGGTTTCTCATAATGCAAGAATGAATGATTGAATTTCGGGAATAAGTCTGAAAAGATTTGTTTGTGTGATGTTTTCTTAAACGAATAATCTGTTTTATAGCTTTTTCTATATCCCCAATCAACAAGTGTTTTTCTAATCCGTAGAAATACAAGAAAACGTATCCTATATCAATGGGATTATCTATATTCCGCAACCAATTTAGATATTTGTATCTTTGGGAAGGCAACAGGTCGATGTAATGAGGGAAATAGGGTAATGCAGGAGGATTGTCCTCGTATTTTATAGGAAGATGTACCCATATAGTGCTGGGGTCGGGTTTTTCTTTAATCTTTGTATCGTATTCTATTTCTCCTTTTTCATTAAATTTTAAACTGATACTTATTCCGCTATGATTTGACGGAATTTCTTTGTCATAGGAAATAAAAAGAAGTTCCTTATTTTCTATTTCTCCGATAAAAGTTTCTCCTAATCGGTCTGTTCTGCAAGGAGAAGCCTCCGAAGATAAATTTTGCTCTGTTTCCTTTTTATTTTCTTTCTTGCCAAATAGTCGTTCAAACAGTCCCATACATTTTAGTTTCTTGGTTAAAACATTGTATTGAAGCGAATACTTGCCTTTATGATTGCCATTGCGGTTATGTTCTTAATGGACACATCTTTGGGGCTGTGATGTTGGTTAAGACTGACAAGTTTTACATATTCATCTCCTTTGTCTGACTTCTGAACGTATTTTACCGTAATCATTTCTTCAAATTCGTCAATCATTACTCCAAGCAAATACATTTCACCAAAGAATATACTTTGATTGTTTACAGGTATTTGCTTATACATTATAATATCGCCTGACTTTAAGAGTGGATACATACTATCGCCCGTTACCGATATAGCACCATCACAATGAGGCAAGCGAGGGATTTTAATCGTTTCTAAAATGCTTGCTGCTTTACCGCTTTTAAAAAGCTCCACTAAACCCGCAGTTGCCTCCAAGTCATATAAAGGTATTTCTTGAATATCAATCAAAGCATCTCGGGTTTTTCTGTTCCCGTGATGAATTATTACGCCCGAATTTTGGTTTTCGTGGTCAGATTTTAGCATACTGCCTCGACCTGTTAGCAACCATTCAAGATTTAGCTTAGGGAAAAACTCTACAACGTTTTCTATTTTATCCAATCCGATGCTTTTTGATATACTATTTACATACCCATTGGAAGCATTTATCTTTTTTTCAAAGGCTGAAATGGTCAAACCTTCATAATCTATAAAACTTTTCAATCTATCTTTTACATTCATAATCAATAAGTTATAAGTTTATTGAAAATATTTTTAGATTTTTCCTCTAAAAAAGTTTTGTTATTAGAGATTTTCTCTATATCTTTGCACTATCAAAATAACACATTTGTATAACGCTTCAAAAGTAGTAAAAAAAATGGAACTATCAAAAAAAGTAAAAGCGATTTTAAAAGACGGAGAAAAGAAACGTGAATTGGCGGTGGCTCTTTCACGTGTGAATGCAAAGGGAGAAAAAAGACCGTTGAGTTATGATACTATTAAACGTTGGTTTTATAGTGAGCCTTTTCGTTTTCAATCCGAATCGGTAAAAAATGCCCTGATGAAAGTAACAGGATTAAAGGCTAACGAACTCTTTGAAAAAGAAGATAATGAATAAAGAAAAAGAAAAACGCAGACTTAAAAGTAAGCTCCAACGGTTGGAGGTTTTTAAATTAAGTCTTCAAGGTCTGGTAAGGAACATTACAGACGAGATTATTCACACAAACGAGGAACTTGCCCGTGTGGAAGCGGGTAAGCCCTCAAAAAAGAGTAAACGAGTTGATATTTCAGGGTATATAAATGATTTTTTAGCCCAAGATGAAGCGTATAAACAAAAAAGCCTACCGCTTCCCAACGATAGACTTTATTAACTTTTAAAAGTAAATTATTATGACCGCAAAAGTACAAAAAACCCCAGAGACCGCCAAATTTTCTATTGAAAACGGCAAATTATGTTGCAATGGCAAGACATACGCTGAGAGCAACTACGATGAAAAACAAGATTTTAACGAGAGATTAAGCCAAGATGATGACAAGTTACTGGCGATGTTGCAGTGTACCACAAAACCGCTAATTAGTCAGTTTGTGCCGTCAATTACAAGCACAAAACTTTACAAAACCAAACCTCACTTTGTTTAACCTTCAAAACCTGCCAATTATGATACTTACAGAAAAACACTTCGAGCAGATAAGAGATAATATTGAATTTGAGTACGATGTATTCACGGGTATATTCAACATAAAAGCCTTAACGCCTTTCTTCAAGTTTAATGCACACTATCACGAGAGTGATATTGTTAAAAATCAATTTGTAATAAGCCCTCTGAAAATGGATATTACAATTGAATCCGATATAATTCCTGAAGATGTTGAACTTTCAGGCGTTCAGAAAAAAGAAGTAGCGGGCTGGCTCAAATATCTTTATGAAGAAACGTATCTGCCTGCGAAAGAAGAATATCAAGATGCTCCTTTAATTGGCTGGAAAGAGGTCAATGATTTTGAAAAAAGAAATTCTTTTTGGCTATACAATTAAGAAAACACCGCCCCGTTTGCATAACATAAAAATAAAATAAAATATTCCTTTTTACGGGGCGGTTATTAAGACAACAATTAAAAAAAATAGATATATATATGAACGAGATTATCATTTTAAAACAAGCCCCGATTATCACGTACGATAAAATCAAAGAAGTGGGCGAACAAGTACAAAAACGTATTGCGAGTTTGGACTTAGAAAATCAGGTTATCACTGAACAAACCAAACAATCAGCGAAGAACACAAGAGCCGATTTAAACAAAGAGTTTAAAGCTTTTGAAGAGCAACGAAAATTTATTAAAAATAGCGTTTTAGCTCCTTACAACGAATTTGAGGCTAATTACAAAGAGTTTATCGAAAAGCACTATAAGGGGGCTGATGATGTGTTAGATAAAAAAATTAAAAACTTCGAGAACCAACTCAAAGAAGAAAAAGCCGAGCGAGTAAAAGCCTTTTTTGAAGAGTTGTGCCAAGCCGAGAAAATCGACTTTGTTCCTTATGAGAGATTGGGGCTAAATATTACTCTTTCAGCTACTGAAAATCAACTCAAAAGGCAGGTTGAAGAGTTCATCGCCAAAGTGGTTAATGACGTTGATTTGATTAACAGCATTCCCGAAAGCGATGAGTACAAAAGCGAAGTTTTGTTTGAGTACAAAAAAAGTTTAGACGCTAATCATTCTTTCCGAGTTGTGAAAGAAAGACAAGAAGCCAAACAAAGAGAATTAGCACGAATTGAGGCTGAAAAACAAGCTCAAGCTGAAAGACAAGCAAAACTACAAGTTGAACAAGAAGCTAAAGAAAAAGAGGTGTTACAAGCTCCGCAAGAAGTCGAACAAGTGCCAAATAATCAAGTTTCAAGTGAGCAAAATCCAAATAACGAACTTTACGAAATGTCTTTCAAAGTTAAAGGCACAAGAGAGCAGTTAGTAGCATTAAAACAATTTATCATAAGTAATAATATCGAAATTTTATAAGAAAGATGGAAGCACAAGTAAACACATCAGCAGTAGCAACAAAAGAAAAAAATCCTGTTGTAGAGTACGAGGTAGCAGGAGAAAACATAAAACTTTCGTATCAAATTATCAGAGATTATTTGACCAAAGGCAACGGAGCAGTTACCGACCAAGATTTGATGCAATTTATGAGCATTTGCAAATTCAATAAGTTAAATCCTTTTTTGAACGAAGCCTATCTAATCAAATTTGGAAGCACACCCGCACAAATGATTGTCAGTAAAGAGGCGTTAATGAAACGTGCCGAAGCCAACGAACAATATAACGGATTGGAAGCGGGTTTGATTTTGAAACGAAACGAAGCAGTTATCGAAGTTGAGGGTAATTTTTATCTAAAAACAGATGAGGTTTTAGGAGCTTGGGCAAAAGTGTATAGAAAAGACCGATTAAAGCCCGTTGTTGCAAAAGTCAATATTGAAGAGTATGACAAAAAACAGTCCAGTTGGAATGATAAGAGAGCTACAATGATTGCAAAGGTAGCAAAGGTTCAGGCATTACGAGAGGCGTTCCCTGCTCAACTTGGAGCGATGTACACGCAAGAAGAGCAACAGAATGTTATAGACATTTCTCATAGAGAAGTTGTTGATAAAGAGGTTATCAATCAACCTGACCCCGCAGAAATGGAGCAACCCACACAAGTAGCTCCACAACAACAAAAACAAATCAATTTTGAAGACTTGTAAAAATGAAAACACACTATTTCACTTTTTGTCAAATGCACGTGTACCGATTTAACGGATACACTTTGGATAAAGATTGCGTAGTTATGATAACCGCTGAAAATCCAAGAGCTGAAATGGAAAAACACTTTGGCTTAGCGTGGGGCTTTCAGTATGAAGAAAAGCCCGAAATGAAATACTTCCCAAGAGGTATTTATAATCTAACAGAAAACAAATGGGAATAGCAAACGTAATTGGTTCGGGCAGTAGTGGCAACGCCATAATTTACGATAAAAAAATCCTCGTGGATTGTGGCGTATCATTCAAGGCTTTGCAACCTTATCTGAAAGAAATTAAAATCGTCCTTTTAACTCATAAACATTCTGACCATTTGAATTTACGCACCTTACAGATATTGCAAAGCCACCGCCCGACATTACGCATTGCGTGTTGCTCTTGGCTGGTTGAAGAGTTGCCGAACCTTAAAAACATTGATGTTTTGGAAATCGGAAAAATGTACAACTACGGAAGTCTTAAAGTGTCGCCCGTAAAAGCCTATCACGATGTACCTAATTGCGGTTGGCGAATATTCCTCGCCCCCCTCTCTTTCGGAGAGGGGTTGGGGGTGAGGAAAATATTTCACATTACAGACACAGCACATTTAGAGGGCATCACAGCAAGGAATTACGACTTATACGCAATAGAACATAATTACTGCGAAGAAAAAGTAGAAAAAGCCATAAGAGAAGCAAGAGCAGAGGGTAAATACTGCCACGCTATCGGAAGCATACAAACGCATTTGAGCGTTCAACAGGCACAAGCATTTATTAAGAAAAACGCAAGTGAAAACAGCCAAGTTTTGGAGTTACACAAAAGCAAACATTTTTATTGATTATGGAAATCAGAGGTAAATTATTAAAGAAATCAGCCATAGAGCAAAAAACAGAAACGTTTAAAATTCAGGAGTTTTATTTGGACTGCTCCACATTCGACCAATATACGGGCGAAAAAAGAGAAAACATTTTGAGGTTTCAGGTAACAAACGCAAAAATCGACAAGTTTCAATCTGTACCCGTTGGGGCAATCGTAAAAGTTTCTTTCGGAATAAAAGGACGTTTTTATGACAGCACAGACAAAGAAACTGGGCAAACAAAAAAAATGCACGGGCAAAACTTAGACGCATACGGTTTTGAGGTTATTCAATTCCCACAACAGCAACCGCCCACAGAATGGACTCCTGCACCGCAAGAGCAAAATCCAAGTTATCAGCCACCTGTTTATCAAAACCCGCAACAGCCACAACAAACATCGGCATTTAACAGCTACGGACAAGCTCCAACACAAAATCAAGAAGATGACGAAATGCCTTTTAATCAGAAGTTTAACAAGTAAAAATAAATATAAAAATGGAAAATCCAATAGTAAAATTATCTGAATTGTGCCAAAAGACATTTGGTTCAAACATCGAAACAAGAGTAGTAAAAAAAACAGGAGCAGACCACTGCCCAACCATTTTTGTAGAAATAGAATTGCCTAACGGAAAAATCTACGGAGGTTCAGGAGGTAATCAAAAAGAAGCTAAAAAAAGAGCAGCAGAACAAGCTCTTAAAGAAAATTTTTAAGCAAACAAATCCAAAGCAAGTGGCGGAATTGGTTAGACGCTGAATTCTGCGATAGATTGTTTCGATTAAACTCGCAGACTAAAAATGAAACACATTTGCGGGTTCGATTCCCGCCTTGCTTTCAAAAACCCGTCGGTAGAAGCCGTAAGCATTGATGCAAGGTTGAGCTTGGAAATAGACAAGCAAAGAAGCGGTGGTGGAATTGGTAGACACTAATCAGGGCGTGGACGCACTTACCAAGTACGATAGCGACGGCTAACAGAAAGGGACAATCCGTACAGGTTCGAATCCTGTCCGCTTCACAATTTTTAAACCATTTAAACACGATTTAAAATGAAAAAAATACAAGTTTTAGACGAAAATTTAGAAATAGTCTGGGAATTTAAAAGCGAACATATTTTCGTGAAAATCATTGACGGCATTCAGTGCATTTGCAAATTTACCTCGTTCGGAGTGTTAGACGATTACAGAATTGTGCTTACTGTCCCTAAAAACTTTTTTATAAAGCAAACCCAAGAGCAAGAGTAAATGCTGTACGATGCTAAAAACCCTTTCGACTGCCAAAAAGCACGTGAAAAACTGAATTGGCTCATCGAAAAATGCAAGTTATTTGAAATCAAAGAAAAGAAACCCAAACGCACGTACAGCCAAAACAATTATATCCATTTGCTATTTGCGTGGTTTGCTTTGGAATACGGAGATGAGTCTGAATACGTCAAGCAAGATATTTTCAAGAAAATAGTCAATCCGCAGATTTTTAAAACAGAATTTGCTAATCGGAAAACGGGCGAAATTCGTGTAAAGTGGCGAAGTACAGCAGATTTGGATACAAAGGAAATGAGTATCGCTATTGACAATTTCAGAGATTATGCAAGCCGTGAGTGGGGTATTTATTTACCACAGGCTAATGAAGTAGTTTACTTGCAAGAAATTGAAAAACAGATTGAAAATTTAGAAGGAAGATATTATTAAAAAAAATAAAATGAACGAATTAATCAAAATCACAGAGAAAGACGGACAGCAAGTAGTGTCCGCAAGAGAGTTGCATCACTTTTTAGAAAGCAAACGAGATTTTTCTAATTGGATTAAAGACCGAATTGAAAAATACGGATTTGTTGAAAATCAAGATTATGAGGTTTTCAACAATTTTGGCGAAAACCCTCACGGAGGGCGTCCACTCATCGAATACGCTTTAACTATTGATACCGCCAAAGAGTTAGCAATGGTAGAAGGCAATGAAAAAGGCAAACAAGCACGTCAGTATTTTATAGCGATGGAGAAAAAAGCCAAGCAGTTAGCCCTTAACGTTCCTCAATCCTTCTCCGAAGCCTTAAAATTGGCTTATGAGCAATCTGTAAAAATAGAGGAACAGCAAAAGCTATTACAAATTCAGGCTCCGAAAGTAATATTTGCTGATGCAGTTTCAACTTCTAAAACTTCAATTTTAGTGGGAGAAATGGCAAAAATTCTCAAACAAAACGGAATAGATATAGGGCAAAACCGATTTTTTGAATGGTTACGCAATAATGGATATTTGATAACTCGCAACGGCTCGGATTTCAATATGCCTACTCAAAAATCAATGGATTTGGGATTGTTTGAAATCAAAGAGACCAGCATAACGCATTCAGACGGACATATTTCCGTAAACAAAACACCGAAAGTAACAGGCAAAGGGCAGGTATATTTTGTAAATAAATTCCTTAAAAAAGTAGCTTAAATTATAGTTAGTTTTATAAATGATACAAGAACGACAGGCGTACATCGGGTTCAAGTCCCGACTTGTAGCAAGTGGCAACCAGCCGTAGGCATTAGGCTTAAAGCATATAGCTTACTACATAAAGCAATGAACAATGAACGCAAAAGAGCAAGAATTAGAAAAAGTATTTGACAGGCTGACAAGTTACAACCTTGAAAGCAGAAAGGTCTTTGAAACGATGTTGGATTTTATCATTTTCTGCACGACAATTTCCGATGAAACGGACGAGAAATTTCCTATCGAAATACAGGATAAAATAGCCTACAAAGACAAGTTACTAAAAGACTTTTCCGACAAAGACAAAGAGGCTTTTTCTCAAATGATAACTCTGCTTGGCGAGGCAACCACTGATGAGGCAACAGGCAAACCAGCCTATTACGATGCACTGGGCGATTTGTTTATGGCGAAAGTGTCTTCCAACAACAGCAAAGGACGGAATGACCAGTATTTTACGCCTCAATATATCTGCGATTTAATGGTGCAAATTCAAAGCCCAACATCTTTGCAGGACGGGCAAGCCATTTGCGACCCCACCTGTGGCAGTTCTCGGTTTTTGCTTTCAATGGCAAAGGTCAATCCGAATTTGTTTTTCTGCGGAAGCGATATTGACCATTTGTGCGTAAAAATGTCAGTTGTGAATTTGACGCTGAATGGATTGGAGGGCGAAATCGTCTGGGGAAATCCGCTAACCTTTGAGGGCTGGAAAGCCTATCAAATTAAAAGAAGGGGGATTTATGGCGTTCCGATGATTCAGATAAAACACGCCGAAAATTCAATCCATTTCGGAAAGAAACCAAAGCAGGAGGCAGAAGGCGATAAGCAGAAAGCAATAGACAATAAGCAGGAGACAGAGAGCATAAAGCCTAAGACTTACAGCTCACAACAATTAACTTTAAATTTTGATTAGATATGGGTATTTATTGGGACAATTCAAGCAAAGGACAGGATAAGAATCTGAGATATACAAAATATCACAACTGTTGGAGAGCCGAAAAAACAATCAACGGCAAACGCTACCGAAAGCGGTTTAAAAGCCATAGCGAAGCCGTGTTGTGGATAGAGAGTTTAACTATTGAAAAAAAATAGAGTTATGCAACGAGAAATAAAATTTAGAGCCTTTGAAAAGGAAGCAAAAACGATGCACAAAGTTAGCAGTATTGACTTTGAAAACAAGGAAATTTTTATTTACGATAAAAACGGATTTGATAAAAATTTATCCTTTGATGAAATCGAACTAATGCAGTTCACAGGGCTAAAAGACAAAAATGGAACAGAGGTCTATGAGGGCGATGTTTTATTCTTAAAGGAAGGATACAATTCTTGGCGAACCCACGTAGTATTTACTGAACGAGGTTGGCATAGAAATTATGATTATCCAGTAGGTGAAATCATCGGCAACATTCATCAAAACCCCGATATATTTAAGTAAAACCAACCTCCCTCGCTCTATGGCTGACGTTGGTATTTGGGGGACGCCCCGAAGAGTTCCCCATAGGAGGGGGAGGTAAAAAATAAAAATGATTATGAGTAAAAATAATTTCTATTTCAGCCACGACGGAAACGCTCGTAACGATGAGAAACTTCTCTCCGTACGGGTGAAGATGGGGGCTGAGGGATATGGAATTTATTTTATGGTTATCGAAAAGCTCTTAGAAAGTGGAGATTACACTCTTGACAAAGATTATAATGTTATAGCCTTTGACTTGCGTGTTGGCTCTGACAAAATTAAAGCAGTAGTAGAAAATTTTGGTCTATTTCAATTTACCGAAAACGGTAAGCGGTTCTACTCCGAAAGCCTATTACGAAGAATGAAGCCATTAGATAATCTACGAAAACAACGAAGCGAAGCAGGTAAGAAATCAGCCGAAATTAGACAAATGAACGCCCGTTCAACGACCGTTACAACGACCGTTGAAGAAAAAAGTAACAAAACGCCTTTTTTGTTGGACGAAAATTCAACAAAGGAAAGTAAAGTAAATAATATTTCTTTTTTAGAAAAAAAGAAACAAAAAATATATATATCTGGCGAGGGCGATTTTTCGGGAAGTTCGCAAGGGAAAGATTTTTCAGGGCAAGAAAGTTCAGAAACTGACTTAGAGACCGAAAAAGAGAAAAAGCAAACAGAGGGGGGCGGCGGCGAAAACTCAAAACGCAGCGAACATATCGAAATTTCGCACAGAAATAGCAAAAATTTGAACGAACATTCCGAAAAAGAACAAACACACGTAGAGAGCAAAAAAGAACCAAAAAACAAAGAAAAACGCTTTGACTTTCACAAAGCACTTTTAGAAGCAGGCTTTGACGCTGAACTTTCCACCGAATGGCTAAAAATCCGCAAGGCAAAAAAGGCGGTTAATTCGGAATTGGCGTTTAAAAATTTTATGCGAGAGGTCGAAAAATCAGGCAGAAGTCCCGATGAGGTGCTGGCTATCGTAGTGCAAAAACAATGGAAAGGATTTGAAGCCTCGTGGCTTCATAATGAACAATTTACAATAAGCAATGGACAAAAATCAAATACAACAGGCAATTACGCAAAGACAGGAACAGGGGGTGGTTTCCCAGCAGGGCAAAAAATATCCGCTCGTGCATTCCTTGCCAAGCAGTATAGTCAGCAACTTGCCCGAGATAGTGAGGCTGGAAATATCACAATTGAAGTTGAAACACGCCCCGCTGAATGAGAAACAACAGCTTGTAAATCACGTTTTTAACACCTTCGACCCGAATTTTTACAGCGAGGAAGAAGCACTTGCTAACCAAGCAACGGTTTATCAATTCATTGAGGATTGCGAACTTACGCTAAATGAGATGATTAAAGCCGTGCAGATGGTTTTAAACGGGGAATTGGTCAATGAAAAATCGGAGCAAATAGAGATACGGCACAAGATAAGTCTCATATCGCTTTACGAGATAAAACGGGCGTACATTCGTTATAAACAAGCTGATTTTCAACATACAAAAGGACTGAAAATGATAACCGAAGCAACTAAACCCAAACCCAAAGAAATGACAGAGCAAGAAAAAGAAATCTTAACGCTAACAAGCATTCTGCAATCGTTCGAGGATTTTAAGGCGATTGGCAAACTCCCCGTAGTGAACAAATGGATTTATGACGAACTCTGGAAGCGAGGAGTAATGCAAGATTTTGTAAAATCATTCACAGAGGAGGATAAGGAGCTTCTGAGGGAACGAACCAAACCCATTTTAAAGCAACGAGCCGAAGAAGACCCTATGAAATACAAATCAGTGTATCAGGATTTTCTGAAAAATATTCCCACAAATGAAGGGGCTGAAATTTCGATAAAAAAAGAATTGGCATTAGCCTATTTCTACGAAAGTTTGATAGAGAAAAACATTTCACTAACCGACAAACTCAGTGAATATCAGAACAAAAACACATCAAACCAATGACAGCAAAAAAGAAATTACCACAAGAGGCGTATTACTCAATAATGGGATTTTTAGCCCCCATAATGATTGAGTGTATTGATAATTTGCAGGGGACAAATCAATTCAGAAAGGAGTTGAAATTCCACCTAAACAAAGCTTTGCAAGAATGCGAAAAAATCAACAAAGAGATTTACGACCGCTTCGCAAGAGCAGACAAACAGGAGCTTCCAACGCTCAAAGAAGGAGAAATCCCGTTGCTTTAACGATAAATGCCCGCTAAAATCGGATTGCTTGCGATACCTTGACCGCTGGCACGGGAACGTTATAACGGACTTTAAGCCTGAAAACGGAAAGTGTGAAAATCAGATAAATATTAACGAAAAAACGAAATAAAAGATGAGCAGATTTAATGAATTAGCCCAAAAAGTAGAGAAATGGGCAGAAGAAAAAGGCATTTTAGAGAAAGGCACTCCCGTAGCACAAGCGGATAAAACTATCGAAGAAGCCAACGAAATCAAAACAGCCATTTTAAACAACGACAAATCCGAAATTATTGACGGGATAGGCGACACACTCGTAACGCTAATCATTCAAACTAAGATGCAAAATATGGATATTTTAGACTGTTTAGAAAGTGCTTACAATGTAATCTCTAAAAGGACTGGAAAGATTATTAACGGAACATTTGTAAAAGAGTAGATTATGACAACTGAAAAAGTAAACAGCCCACAACATTACAACTTGGGCAAGATTGAAGTGATTGATTTCATCGAAGACCAAAATCTTAATTTCAATCTTGGAAATGTAGTAAAATATATTTCAAGGGCAGGAAAGAAAAGTAAAGAAACTCATTTAGAAGACTTGGAAAAAGCAAAATGGTATTTAGAGCGAGAAATTCAAAAATTTAAAACGATATGACAACAGCAGAAATGTTAGCTGAATTAGAACAACAAATAAGAAATGACATTCCAAGATTAAAGGAATTAACGAAAGGTTGTAAGTTTAGCGTTTTATATAAAGGTGGAATTGGTGAAGATGGACTTATTGTTGATAAAAATGAATTTGAAGCACTTAAAATCGTGTTTAGTAATAGATTAGAACACATCAAAAAAGATGATTTTAATCCTACATTTATCATCGGACACGACATAATGTTAAATGATGTTTTGGAGTGGTTTTATGAGAGTTTTACAGAGTATTATTATATTTATGTTGATAAGTACGGCGATGTAATAATTAGGAACGAATATACTAATAAAGAAACTTATTTGTATTGGAATTTATCCTCCCCCTACCTCAAAGACCAGTCCAAAGAATTGATTAAATTTTTGTATGAACTTATAAAAGAATAACTTATGGAAATAGGAGAGAATTTAAGCAACGTGTTGATGATGTCTGTATCAATGCTTGTATTTTTAGCAGTAATTTATTTAACAACCAAAAACGATGAGAAATGAAAGAATATATTAAACCCGCAATCTTGGTAGTTACATCTTGCTTGTTTATTTACCTATTGGGAGTATTTGCATATGCAACATTTGACATTACTTTATGGTCAAGTGAAGCAAGAAAAATGGTGGCTGTTTTTATGTGTATGTTTTCACTTTTTTCGTTATCAATGTTTAACGAGTCAGATAAAAAACATAAAACTACTAAAACAAAATCATATCCTACTGTAAATGAAAATGAATTATGTGTTAGATGTAAAAAGAGAGAAAAATATTGTAACTCAAATTTATGTAGCAGTTGTGAAGATATAATAATAGGGTTATCTTAATTTGTATGAACTTATAAAAGAATAAGATATGATAACAGCAGAAGAAGCAAGAAAATTAACTCTAACAACATTAACAGAGGAAGAAGCTATTTCTTTAATGGAAGAATTAACAACTTTAATTAAGAAAGCCTGTAACAGAGGAGACAGATATTTGGGTTACAGATATAAGGATTACAGATATAGTTCTTATATAAAAGAAAATATGCCCAAATATGGGTTTAAGTGTAAAGCAAGTGTAACAACTTACAAATGTATAGAAATAAGTTGGTAATTATGGAAGTATTAAAAGACATTTTCGTACCCTACGAAATCGCAGTAAAATTAAAGGAAATAGGGTTTGATGAGCCTTGTATTGCAGGTTACACAAATACTGGGAATAATTTATTGTTTGAGTCTAACGAATTAACTCGATATGTTTTTGAAGAGCATTTAGTAATTAAAGATTTTAATTCAGGAAAAAGACTCGTGTCCGCCCCCACTTGGGAACAAGTTTTAAAGTGGTTTAGAGATAAAAATTATAGTTACAATATATACAAGGCTTCGGATTTAACTTATTTCAGCGAAGTGTATAAAAACGATAATCAATACTTAGGCGGTACAGATTTTCTCAAATCCTACGAACAAACCCAAGAACAATTAATTTTAAAACTAATAGAAGTCTATAAAAATGAGCAGAACATTTAGAAATGTGAGTAAGCAGATGGCTAAACATTACGGCAAGAAAAAAGTCAGAGACGGCACGCCAACAAGAATTGACAAATCTTGTGAAAATAACGGAAGTTGCCCGTTCTGCAAAGGAAATAGATTGTATAAAAATTTAAAAAAAATAGACAATGGAAAAACAGATATTTAAAGCAGGAGACAGAGTGTTTCATTACAATTATAAATGGGGTGAAGTTATAAAAACATATAGTAAAGAACTTGCTTATAGAGGAATTGGTGTACTTGTTGCTTTTGACGGTGCGGGACAGGTAGCCTTTGAAGATAAAGGACTTTCTTCGCTCTCTTTCACCGAATATACCCTACAAGGCTTTTCACAGGAAAGACCTATCAACTGGAATGATTACATAGGGAAGTGGGGGAAGTTTTGGAACGATAAATATGATAGTTTTGTAATTGGAAAGCTCTCATTTTTTAATGGCAAACAGTTTGGCGAAAAATATTACGGTTGCCACCACCACTTTGTACCCTTCACAGACGAACAAATTAAAATTTTAGGATTAGAATAATATGGAAAAAGTGATGTTAAATATCGTAATATTTGGAGGTGCTTTTACCGTTTTAATCGTACTGCTGTTGTTGCGTTTGATTCAAGAAAAAAAAGAAGAAATCAAACTATTTAAAGAACAGGCAAGGATAAAAGGTTTTAACGTTGGCGACAAGTGTTTTGTTTTTACAGGAGAAAGCATAGAAGTTGGTTTTATAGAAGAAATTTCTATAAAAGAAAAAGCAACATTTTTTAAAATAAACAATAAAAATATATACTCCAAACAAATCCATAAAACACTTAATGAAGCTGTGGAACAACTAAATAGAACAACATAAAGCAATGAAAAAAGTTTTAGATGATTTCAAAAAAGCCTCCATCGCATTGGTGGAGGCTTTTGCAAAGAAACAGGATTTAGATTTTGATTTTTTCATCGGAGATAATCCCGCAGAAGCCGTATTATTCGATGGAGAAATGACTTTCAACCTTAACGAAATCTACCACGATTTATCCACTAACCAACCCAAAGGACTTATAACAGAGTGGTTTTACGAAAACTTGGAGCAGTACCAAAAAGGCAACAAAGATTACATCAATTACACATCTTGGACTATGGGAAAGAGGTATGAGGACAAAGAACCAAGTAACAAGGATAAAGAATAAAGTAGAAAGGATAAAATATGAAAATATACATCTCAGGAAAAATATCAGGACTTGATATTGAACAGGCACAGAAAAATTTTGACAACGCAGAACAACTCATCTCGGCAATAGGACTTACACCCGTTAATCCGTTAAAAAACGGACTTACATTGCCGCACTCGTGGGAACAACATTTGCTGAAAGATATTGAAAATCTAATGGATTGCGACGGAATTTTAATGCTTGAAAATTGGCTTGATTCCAAAGGAGCAAGAATTGAAAATAACATTGCTAACGAAATGGGAAAAGTTGTGTTGTACGAATCTTTCTACACACGAGACCAAAAAGGAGCAAATATTATCAAAATTCAAAAAGCAATATCTGAGGTAATAAATTTAAAACCTCAGCAGTATATCTCCGAAATCAGAAGACGTGAATATTTCTACGCTCGAATGATTTTTATTTGGCATTGCAAACAAGCAAAAATGACAGTAACCGAAATCGCAAAAAGCATACGCAGAGAACATACCACTGTACTCTACTGCCTGAAAAAGTATGAGGAAGAAAAGAAATATAACAAGAATTTCAGAGAAATTGCATTAAAAATCGAAGAAATACTAAATCGAAAATAAAACTATGAAACACGATTTTATAATAGCCATTGACCCTGACATAACCAAATCGGGAGTGGCATTTTTAGAAGTAAAAACACGAAAATTAGAGGTTTCAAATCTCACGTTTCCACAGTTGCTTGATTATCTGAAATTCATCAGAGAAAAGCATTCACAAACCGCTGAAAAACTTATCGTAGTAGTTGAAGCGGGTTGGCTCGTACAAAAATCCAATTATCACGGATACGCTGGCGGACGTGCCGAAAAAATAGCCAAAAACGTAGGAGCAAACCACGAAACAGGCAAAAAGATTGTCGAAATGTGTAAACACTACGGATTGGAAGTACAAGAAATCCGACCGCTTAAAAAAATGTGGAAAGGCAAAGACGGAAAAATCACACACGAAGAATTGGCATCATTTACAGGCATCACAGGAAAAACAAATCAAGACAGCCGAGACGCAGGATTACTGGCGTGGTGCTTTGCAAATCTACCTATAAAAATAACTTCTCAATAACTTAGCAATATCTTTTTGTATGTAAACGTGTATCATAGTAATACACGTTTTATTTTTGCAATAAATGCGTAAACTGCATAAAAATCAGACAAAAAAGGGATAAATGGCAAAATATAACAAAAAAGTAGTTAGTCAAATTGTAGAGTTGTTCCGTAGCGACACTTATACTATTATTGAGGTTTGCCGAATCGTAGGCATATCCCAACGTACTTTTTATGCTTGGCAAAGTGAATATCCCGATTTTCAACAAGCAGTACAAGAAGCCAAAGATGAGCGTGTACAATTCTTTGTGAAAGAAGCTAAAAAATCTCTTCTCAAAAAGATACAAGGCTATGAGGTTGAAGAGGTCAAAACAGTGAGCGTTGGGGGCAAACAAACCGATGAAGACGGCAATCCTACAATGTATGTGAAAGAACAAACAATAACCACAAAACACATTCAGCCTGATACATCAGCAATCATTTTTACACTGACCAATTGCGACCCTGAAAATTGGAAAAACAAACACTCTAACGAGGTTACAGGTAAAGACGGTAAGGATTTATTTGTGAATATGTCCGATGAGGAATTAGACAAGAAGATACAAGATTTAGAAAGAAAATTAAAAGAATAATCGTTGGCAAAGGCAGACAAAATAACGTATTTACAAACACTTAAAGAAAAATTGGTTCGACAGAGCAAAACCAACCTTTTCCGATTTACGCTATCTACAATGCCCACTTTTTCTCCCGCCGATTTTCATAAAAGGTATTATTCCTGCCTTACAGACTTTGCTCACGGAAAAATAAAAAAACTAATGGTGTTTATGCCTCCACAACACGGCAAATCGGAAGGTTCTACAAGGAGACTACCGTCTTTTGTTTTGGGACTAAATCCTGATAAACGAGTAGCGATAGTTTCGTATAATGCACCAAAGGCTCGCAAGTTCAACCGAGAAATACAACGGATAATTGACAGCCCTGAATATCACGAAATTTTCCCCGAAACGTGCTTAAATGCAAGTAATGTTACTACTGTGGCAGGAGCTTGGCTTCGTAACGCTGATGAATGCGAAATCGTAGGGTATCGGGGAGGTTTTAAAACGGTGGGAGTTGGAGGGGCTTTGACAGGAGAACCCGTAGACGTACTCATTATGGACGACATCTATAAAGATGCAAAAACAGCGTGGTCGCCCGTAGTACGTGAGGCGGTTTCCGACTGGTATGATACGGTTGCAGAAACTCGTTTACACAATGATAGTCAGCAACTTATTGTATTTACCCGTTGGCACGAGGAAGATTTGGCAGGAACATTATTGGTTCAGCAAGGAGTTTATAACGAAAAAACGAATCCTAACGGTTGGGTAGTAATCGTTTATCGGGCTATCAAAGAAGGTAAGCCCACCGAGTACGACCCACGAGAAGAGGGCGAAGCACTTTGGAAAGAACGTCATTCGTTGGAAAAATTGCAATCCATTCAGAAACGAAACAAACACGTATTTGATAGTCTTTACCAACAAGACCCACAACCCAGCGAAGGACTTATGTACGAAGGCGGTTTTGTGGAATATAGCATCAAACCCGCTACAAAATATTGTGAACGCAAAGCGTACGTGGACACTGCCGACACAGGGGCGGACTATCTGTGTGCGATTATTTATGATGAAACCGAAATAGGCAATTATATTGTTGATGTACTTTACACACAAAAAGCAATGGAACACACCGAACCCGCATTGGCTCAAATGCTAACCAAACACAAAGTGAAAGAAGCAAACATCGAAAGTAACAATGGTGGTCGTAGTTTCGCTCGAAATGTAGAAAAACAATGCCGATTGCTTAAAAATAACTTTACAAAAATCAAATGGTTTCATCAAGGAGATAATAAAGCTATACGCATTTACACCAATTCCGCAGCAGTTCAGGTGCTTACTTTTATGCCTCAGGGCTGGAAGAAAACGTATCCTGATTTCAGCAAAGCGATTTTGGGGTATCTGAAAGTAGGAAATAACAAATACGACGATGCTCCCGATGCACTGACAGGTGCGGTTGAAAAGAGAAAGAAACGAAGCACACAAGACATAGCTTCCTTATTCGGACGATAAAAACAAAACAAGATGAATATAAACGAAATTTTACAACAAGAGAACCCGCAAGATGTTATCAACGCCCTTAAAAGCGGACGAAATAAAGAATTACCTGATATTGATTTAGCAGAAAAAGCCCTAAATCCTGAAAAGCACGACATTAACGACCCTGCTAAACGCAAAGATAAATGGGTGGCTGTGGACAAGAAAGAAAACGGGCAAATTGATGACAGTGAAAAAATAATCGATACGCAAGACGGAGAAACACAAATGAGAATCGAAAAAGTAGCTCGTGTGCGATTGGCACTTCAAAAGTTAATTATCAAACGAGCGGTGGCTTTTTTGTTCGGAAATGAAGTGCTATACAATGCTGATGTTACCAATCCGCAAGAAGAAATGGTAATGAATGCCTTTAAAAAAATCATTTCGGATAGCAAAAGCAACTCCATCAATCGCAAAGTGGCGAGGGCGGTATTTGGTTACAAGGAATGTGCAGAGCTTTGGTATCCTGTCGAAATGAAAACGAAAACAAATAAACTCGGATTTCCTTGTAAATTCAAACTGCGATGTGCTGTTTTTTCTCCCGCTTTTGGCGATACGCTCTATCCGTTTTTTGATGATTTAGGCGATTTGATAGCGTTTTCACGGGAATATTCAATCAAAAACAGCGAAGGAATAAATGTTCAATATTTTGAAACTTACACTGATACGGAGCGATATTTATGGCAAAAAGACGGCAACGAATATCGTCTTTTAGACGGTTTTCCTAAAAAAATAGCCATTGAAAAAATCCCCGTAGTGTATGCTCGTCAAGATGAATTTGAAACCCAAGATGTGGATAGCCTCATCGACCGATTGGAGTTGTTACTCTCCAATTTTGCCGATACCAACGATTATCACGCCTCTCCAAAGATTTTCACCACAGGAGAATTAAAAAGCTGGTCAAAAAAAGGCGAGGCAGGAGCAGTCATTGAAGGGGAAGAAGGAGCAACGATGCAATATGTATCGTGGCAAAATGCTCCTGAAAGCGTTAAGTTGGAAATTGAAACCCTTTTGCGAATGATTTACACACTAACGCAAACGCCTGATATTTCCTTTGAAAGCGTGAAGGGATTGGGGACTATTTCGGGAATTGCGTTAAAACTTCTTTTTATGGACGCTCACTTGAAAGTGCAAGACAAACGAGAAATTTTTGATGAATACTTGCAACGTAGGGCGAATATCATTAAATCCTATATCGGAGATTTCAATCATCAATTAAAACAAACGTGTGAAAATATGGAAATTGAACCTGAAATAACTCCGTATATGCTTACAAATGAACTTGATGAGCTTACGTATTGGCTTACTGCCAACGGAGGGAAAGCTGTTATTTCGCAAGAAGAGGCGGTTGAGAAAATAGGCATTTCCAAAAATCCGAAAGCAACTTACGAAAAACTAAAAGAGGAAGAAAGCAGGAACAATTCCTTTGTGATTAGTGAACCCGTAGAAGCGTGATAAATAAGGATAAAGTTTAAGGGATAAAGGGTAAAGAGACAAGAGCCAAGTTAGCAAGTAACAAGATGCTTGGATTTTGAAACCTTGAAACTCGGACTTTTTTAATCTTTCAATCATTTAATATTTTAATCAAAGAAAAATGGCAGAAATAACCAATGGAGGGATGTCTTTCTCAGCAGAACTCGATAACGATAAAATGAATTCCGCAATTGAAGAAACCTTGCGGAGAGTACGCGGACTTTCTGATGCCACCGTAGCAGGAGGCGAGGTTATCGGGCAGGCTTTCAACGCAAGTGCTGACGAAATCGAAAAGGCATTCCAAGATATTGACAAGGCAACGAATATACATAAATCCGCCTTAAAGAAGTTGGAAGAAGAATACAAAAAGTTAGGCGACAAAGCTACATTGGCACTCCAAAAAGGAAAGGACGATGAATATCGAGCCATTGAGAGAAAGCGTCAAGCCATCAGTGGGGAAATACGCACGCGAAAGGCATTGCTTAAAGAATTGGAACAAAGTGCTGACGCTCTTGCTAAACACGAACAAAAACAAGAGGAAGCCCGAAAGAAAGCGGAACAGAGTGCGAACGCTCACAAGTCGTTACGTTCACGTATTCGGGAACTGAAAGAAGAAATGGCTTTGTTGGTTGACCAAGGCATTGACCAACAAAGCGAAGCGTATAAAAAACTCACAGCAGAATTGGGAAGATTGCAGGACATACAGGGCGATATTTCTACTCAGGGAAATATTTTTGCCAATGATGACGCGAATTTTCAGGGAATGATTGCAGGGCTTTCAGGAGTTGCAGGCGGATTTTCAGCAGCAACAGGAGCAATGGCTTTATTTGGAAGTGAAAATGAAGAATTGCAGTCTGTTATGACCAAAGTGCAATCAGTAATGGCAATCACAATAGGATTGCAACAAGTTTCGCAAACGCTCAACAAAGATAGTGCCTTCCGATTGGTAACCCTCAATAAGTTAAAAACGTGGTGGGCGGGAATTACAACCAAAGCGACCGTAGCACAAACCGTTGAAACTGCATCTGTAACGGCAAATACGGTAGCAATGCAACAAAATTCCGTAGCCACTGCACAAAATGCTACTGCACAGGCGGTCAATACGACTGCATCGGGAGCAGGAACTGCTGCCAACTGGACATTGGCGGGGTCATTCCGTGCTGTTGGATTAGCGATAAAGTCTATCCCTGGCATTGGTTGGCTTTTGGCATCAATTACAGCCATTGGAGGGGCTTTGGCGTATTTTTCAAGCAAATCTTCCGAAGCCAAGAAAAAGCAAGAGGAATTTAACAAAGCCATTGCCGAAAGTAGTTTTGAAGCTATCGGTTCGGTGGAAAATCTTTCGTATAAATACTCCCAATTAGGCGATGATATACAAGCAAAAGAACAGTTTATCCGCGACAACAAAAAGGCTTTTGAAGATTTAGGCGTAGCAATCAATAGCGTAGCTGACGCTGAAAATCTATTGATAAAGAACAAAGAAGCCTTTATCAACGCACAGATAGCCAAAGCAAAGGCGGCGGTTTACGCTCAAATGAATCAGGAAAAGTATAAAAAACTTATAGAACTGGAACGAAAAAAAGAAACAGCGTCTGACCACAAAAGCACCACCAATTATTCAACGGGTTTTGGCGGAGGAACAGTTTCAGTTACTGATTCCAAAAGCCCCAAAGAAAAAATACAAGACCAAATTAACGAATTAAACGCCGAAATTCGAAAGAATTTAGAGTTTGCACACAAAGCAGAAAAAGAGCATCAAGAAGAGTTAAGCAAAGGAAGGATAACATCGCTTTCTGTTATAAAAGAAGGTAGTACACAATATTTGGAGCATTTAATATCTTATTGGGAAGACATTAAAAAGAGAGTTGAAATAGGCTCAGACACTTACAAAACAGCTGAAAAAGAGATTGCCAAATACCAAAAACAGTTGGACAAACTCACTAAAAAAGACGCTTCAAAATCCGAAAAAGACCCTTTCATAGAAGCGTTGGAAAAGAAAAAAGCGGAGTATGACCGATTTTTAAAATACGTCAATTCAGGCGATGAAATCCTGAAAAGACAAGCCGAAAAAGAGTTTGCAGGGCTTCTCAAACAAGGGCAAACCTATATGGATTACCTCAAAAAGCAACGTGATGAAATTCTTTCTGTAAGTGAGGATAAACGCTCGGTATCGCAAAATAAAAAACTAAAAGCACTCAATGACCAAATTGCGGAAGAAACCAAACAAACTACCTTCAACGCTTTTTCAAAGGAAGTTACAGAGCAAATTAGCAATGCTCAGTCAGTTATTCATATTTTGGATTTAGTAGAAAAACGCCTTGAAAACATCAAAGACGATACTACTGAATTAGGTAATATGCAACGTGATTTCTTGGAAAATAAAAAACAGGAAGCCATTAAAAAAGCAGAAGAGGAAACCCGCCAGATATTAGAAGCCTATAAAACATTGGAACAGAAAAAAGCGGAATATCACGAAAAATATTTGAACGACATAGCCCTTTTGGAGCGTGCTAAAAAATCAGCAACCAACCCTGATGAAGCCCAAAAATACCAAAAGGCGATAGACAAACGCACGCAAGAATATCACATCGGGTTGGAAAACGGAATTTACGACAATCAATATGCTCAAATGCTAAAAAAATACAAGGATTTTGAGCAGAAAAAACAAGATATCGTAACTGATTTTGCCAAACAACGAGAACAAGCCTTTGAGGCGGGAAATGAACGAATGCTTAAAAACATTGATAAAGCAGAGAAAAAAGCGTTGTCGGTATTGGCTTTGGACGAGCTTAAAGAAAATCCGTTGTACGAAAAATTGTTTGGAAACTTGGACGAGTTGGCAACAGAGGAATTAGAAAAACTTCTTGATTTGTTCAACAACAAAAACATTCTTTTAGGTGTAGAACTTGACCCCGAAGGATTTAGAGGTAATTAAAGAGAAAATCCAAAGTTTAAAGAATGAAATTAAGGAACGTAATCCTTTTAAGGCATTAGAACAAGCATTCAAAGATTTTGTAAAAGCAACAGACAAGCAAAGCAAATCAAAAGCACTCAAAGAAATATTTTCTTCTGCTTCACAGTCAATAGATATTGTAGGGGGAGGCGTTCAGGCAGTAACACAAGGCATTCGTGCAATGGGTATTACTATGGACGAGGAAACCGAAGGAATGTTAGGGAATATTGAGAATGTATTTGGTGGAGCATCACAATTGGCACAAGGTCTTGCCACAGGGAATCCGCTAAGCATCATTCAAGGAAGTGTGAGCCTACTAACTAACACGTTGGAGCTATTTAACAGCAAAGACCGCAGGGCGAATCGTCAAATTAAACAACACGTCGAAAACTTAAAAAGGTTGGAAATTGCTTATCAAGATTTAGATAAATCCATTTCCAAAGCATTGGGTAGCGATAAGTATAAAGCCTCAAAAGATATTATAGAAAACTTGAAAAGGCAAGAAAGAGAACTTTATGGAATGACTAATTCCGAAAGAGATAAGAAAAGAACCGATTATGGTAAAATTGAACAATGGGAACAGCGAATCCGAGATAATCGAGAGAAAATGAAAGATACTATCGAAGGGCTTCGCAAAGAGATTCTAACCATTGATGCTCATTCGGCAGCAGAACAGTTGGGAGATGCTTTTATTGATGCTTTCCTCAAAGGAGAAAATGCCGTTGAAGCCTTCGGGAAAAAAGCCGATGATATAGTAGCCTCTATAATGCGTAAGATGCTTATTCAAAAACTATTAGAACAACCTATTGGAAATGTTTTAGACCGATATTCCAAAAAATGGATAGACGATGACGGGAATTTCAGAGGATTTGATGTGGTTACAAACGACGCTCAAAGTTTAGGAAACGAATTAAAAGCTCTCGCAAGTGGGTTTGAAAAAGGAGGGAAAGAAGCTCTGAACAAACTATTAGGAATAACCAAGCAATCTATTACTGACACATCACTAACAGGAGCGGTAAAAGGTGTAACGGAAGAAACCGCAGGGATTGTTGCGGGGCAAATGAATGCGATACGCCTCAATCAATCCGAATCCATACTGATATTGCGAAGTTTGTTATTGAGCCTTTCAGAAATAGCCCAAAACACCCGCTATAACAAGCACCTTGAAAGTATTGATAAAAAACTATCACCTCAAACGACAACCGATAATTTCCGCTCGCAAGGGTTGCAACCGTGATTTTTTATACTATTTTTGCATCATTATTAACTCAATTAATTTTTTAAAGATGAAAAAGATAATTTTATTATTGTTTGCTGCCATTGTAGCTGTTGGATGTTCAAAAAAAGAGGATAATGAAAGTACGTCTTTCCCTTTAAATGACTTGTATGGAAAATGGAGAGTTACCCATATTCAGCAGGAAAACGGGGCGATGTTCGACATAACTTCCGAAATTGCGGAGAGAGCATTCAAACCAACATACGCAACATTTAATAGCGATGGAACATATTCTGGGGAAGGTTATTTCGGTACAGGAACTGGTACTTACAAAACTTCGGGGAAAACAATAACTTGCTACATTCAAGGGCAAGAATATTTGAAGTATGAAGTGCTTGATTTTTCTAAAACAGAAGCAATGTTAGATATGCGTATGACAGGGGAAAAATCAGCTACCCGGATAAAGGTTAAAAAGCAATAATCTAAAAAACACAATTCCCACAGTATTGTGGGGATTTTTTTCAAAAATATTCTCTTTGTTTTTTCTTTCCATAAACAAAGATTCCAACCAAGCCTATAATTGTTGTGCCTACTTTCTGATTTTTAAAAACAATGATTAACCTCTGGCTTTCAGAGGTTTTTTTATTTTTCCTCAATTTTTGTATAAAATACTTGTGTAATAACAAAAAGATTATTATCTTTGTGCTGTTAATTCAAGATAAGGAAATATGCTAACACGAGAACAGAAAAAGCGAAAGGCTGAACTGAAAAAAGAGTTGAATTTCTTTTTAGATAATTACAAAGAAGTCAGCACGCGAGGCAAACAAATAAAAGATTATTTTGATGCCAAAATTGAGGAAATCGTACAAGAACTCAAAGAATTAGGAAAATAAATCAACGAGGGGTGTAAAAGCCCCTCATAAAAAAAACGATATGAAAGCCAAAATACAAGAGTTAAAGCAACAATATGTAAAAGCAAAAACAGAAGCAGAAAGGGAGCAAATAAACGCTCAAATTAGCCAATTAGCCTCTGAAAATGAGCAGGAATTTATCGAAGCAATGAAATACTCCATTGAGGATACGCTCGAAAAAGCAAAGGAATTATCTGTAAAAGCTCGGCTCAATGAGGTGCTTCCTATTTTGCCGTTGTCGTACATCGCCGAGCATTATTTCCAAAAATCAAAAAGTTGGTTTTATCAACGTTTGAACGGAAATATCGTCAATGGAAGCCCTGCACAATTCACACAAGAAGAAATAAAAACGCTGAATTTTGCCCTGCAAGATTTGAGCAAAAAATTAGGCTCAATAAGTTTATAACTTATTTTGAATTAACACCCAGCCCCAAACTTTGAGCCGAGTTTGGGGCTTTTTTTTATTTATCAATAACTTACAAATAACTCTTTCTTTAATTTTTCGTGTATTATAGTAATACAAAATATTTTTGCTGAAAATACAATATAATGAAACGACTGAAAGAGTATTTTAAGCGTCAAAAAAGAAAAATAGGAATAGCCATTGTTCCTATTGTGTTGTTATTCAGTTATCAAGTTAATATATCGTGGAGCGACCGACTGAAATATTTTGTTGAATCCATTTTAAAATCCGCTCCTTTATTATTGTTATATGCCTTTTTTGCCGAGTGGTACGATGAAAATAAAGTATTTGCCATTTCCATTTCAACGGCACTTCTTATCAATTTGTTGGCAGGAGCAAAATTCCATTGGCTTAGAGGTACGTTTTCGCTCGAACGAATGCTTTTGAAAAATATTGAAATGCTTTTGATCGTGTTTGCGGTGTATGCCTTGCTCAAAGCCTTAGCCAATCCGTTGGACGGCAACTATGCAGGCACGTTATTTCGTAGCACTATCGAATTTATATCAATTCTGTTTCCTGCTTCAAAAGCTCTTAAAAACATCTTCATCATCACCAAAGGAAAACACCCGCCAAAGTTTATTATGGAAGCTCTCTACAACTTCGAGAAAGACGGAAAATTAAAAGACTTTTTTGATACGATGAACGGCAAAGGGCTAAACAACAATGATTTTGAAGAAGATAATGAAGGAGATGTACATAAGGAGTAGGCGATTAGTGGTTAGGAATTAGTGGTTAGCGTATAGCGAATAGCCTTAAACTTTAAACCTTTATTTTAATAAGGCAAACATACGACAATGAAGTGATGTTAACAACCACGGTTAAAAATTTCTACGGAAATCATAGTGCTACTATCCGATTTATGAAACAATATGAGGTTATTCCGAATTTGTTACGTGGATTCAACAGAAGGCTTCATAAATTAGGCGGAATTCTCATCGAAATTTTTGAATTCAGCACTTCATATTTCAAAGAAATCTGTTGTGAGATGGAATATATTGTTTAGTATTGTTAAATAAAAATATATTTATTACTTTCGCACTATGAAATGCTATAAATGTCAATCAGAAAATAGTATAAAAGCAGGTTTTACAGCAGGTAGATAAAAGTACAAAGGTAAAGATTGTGGATGTTTTTATTCTGTTGAGAAAAAATCAACCACCAAAACTCCTGAACAAAAACGCCTAACATTACAAATGTACTTGAAAGGATTAGGATTTTGTGTCATTGCTAGGGAGTTGAATATCAGTTGTGTAATGATATGTCAATGGGTAAAAAAATGGGGAAAGCAAATCGAATTATCCTAAAATGAAGCACCTATAGAGATTGTGGAGTTAGATGAAATTTATAGCTATGTACAACATAAAAAACTACTGTTGGGTTTGGATTGCTGTTGATAGACTTGGAAAAAGGTTCGTCAATTTTGTTTGTAGAAAACGCGGCACAGAAACCTTTTTGAAGTTCTGGAATCAACTGAAAAACACATAGCGTTTAAAGCGGAAATTTATGCAGTATAATGGAGTAATATTTTGATTATAAATTAGCTAGTAGGTTTTAAGTGAAAAACTAAGAGTTGTTCAAAAAGTTATTTAATGCTAGAATTAGTTTAAAGTTATTGTTTTTAAAACGAAATAGTCAATTATGTATTCTTAATTAACAAGTCAAAAAAAATCCCACGGAGTACGCAGGATTTAAGTTGTCATCAAGACCATCTACGGCTTATAGCCTTGTTGTAAATTGTCTTCCGAGGGCGAAGATAAGAAAATTATTTTGATAAACAAAAAAAAATAACCAAAATGAGTAAATTAGGAATTGATTTAGGGAGTTCTTCTGAAGGATGGTATTTATTTGAACTGTTTGGAAGAAAAAAGTCTGGAGTTGTAACTTTTGATTCGGGTATGAAGAAAGGACAGAAAGGGAATTATGAGTCTCCGACTAAAGATAGGCAACAAAATAGAGCTAAAAGAAATTTAATTCAAACTCGAAAATATAGAAAATGGGAATTGCTTAAAATTTTGATTCAAAACGATTTAGTTCCTATTTATAAAGAAGAATTACAAAGATGGTCGAAATATCAGAAAGGGCAACCTCGTTTGTTTCCAGAAAGTGAAAATTTTCAAAAGTGGTTGGCGTGTGATTTTTCCTATCAAGGAGGAATTAAATATAAAAATCCGTACGAATTAAGAGTGAAAGGTCTGGAAGAGCAACTCTCCAAACACGAGTTTGGGAGGGTTTTGTATCATTTGGTTCAACGAAGAGGGTATAAAGATATTGGTGAAAAGGATCAAGAAACGGATAAGCAAATTAAAAGAAGAAATGAGGAAGGCTTTGATCAAGCGTTGAGAGATCACAGATTTATATCAAAAGCACTGAAAACAGAGTTTCTTGACAAAGGTTTAAGGGCAAGAAATCAATATCCTTATAGAAAAGAATATGAAGATGAATTAATTAGCATTTGCGAGAAACAGGGCTATAATGTTTCCCAAGAAAATGGAAAATATGTTGATAAATTTGTTGCCGTTATCAGAAAAGCGATTATTTGGCAAAAACCACTTAAAATTCAGAAAGGAAACATCGGTAAATGTACTTTTGAACCCAAAAAGTTGAGATGTCCTATTTCGCATCCATTATTTGAAATATTTCGAGCTTGGCAATATATTAACACGATTAAATATTATGATGCATCTAATAATTTAGTTTCTTTAAGTCAAGAAGATAGAGCATTTTTATTTGATTTCTTCCTGACAAAAGATAAAAATTTTAAGTTTGAAGAAATTAAAAAGAAGTTAGACAGAAAATTAGGTTTTTGTGCAAAATATAATTATCTCTCAAAAGAGGGTAAATATGACTCTTCCGTTGCTGGTATGCCTATCTGCAAACATTTGGTAGATGTTTTTGGAGAAGATTTAAGGAAAGGACTATTTGAATTAGAATATCACAATGAAGAAAATGCACCTAAAATTGTGAATGGGAAATATTCTATTTACGACCTGTGGCACATTTTGTTTGATAATAAAATGAGTAAAGTAGATGAAGAAATTTTTTCATTAGATAAATTTTCGGTTGAAAATTTAGGTGTTATTTCAGATGAGAAAAAAGGAAATGCTTTTGTAAAAATTCGAGATAATTATCTTTTGCAGGGCTACGCCAATTTATCTGTAAAAGCAATGAGGAAAATTCTTCCTTTTCTCAAAGAGGGATATTTGTATAATGAAGCCGTTGTTTTGGCAAAAATCCCTGAACTTTTAGGTGAAATTTGGAAAGAAAAAGAGGCAGAAATTAAATTAGCTTTACAAAAAAGTACTCAAAAATACGAGTTCGAAAAGTATTGTACTCAAATAGCAAATAATCTCATAGATAAACATAAAGTAGAAGTAAAAGCTATAAAAGAAGGTAAGCAAGAGCAAACTTATGGATATAAAGATTATTCTTATCAATTACAACAGAGTGATTTGGATAATGTTGAAAAAGAATGTACTAATTATTATGGAGATAATTCGTGGGAGAAAGTAAAAAATAAAGAAGAAATCATTGAAAAAGTAGCACAAGAATATCAAAATTATTTTTCAGATGAAACAAGGGCTTATCGTAAGCTAAAAACTTTTACCGATATTTTTAAAGAGTATTTAAATGACTTTCAAATCGAATTAAAAGGAGATTTATATCATCATTCAGATAGAGAGAATCTTTATAACAAAAATTTGGTATTGGATAGAAACACGGGAGAGCGAACTTTACCCACCAAGAAAAATGCTTTTGGTGTAGATGTAGAAGTGCTACCAATTCCATTGATTGATAGTATTAAAAATCCGATGTTCAATAAGGCAATGAGTATTCTTCGAAAACTTATCAATCAACTGATTTTAAATGGAGATATAGATAGAGATACTGAAATAGTTGTTGAGTTAGCTCGTGAATTAAACGATAATAATCAACGGATAGCAATAGAGAAATATCAAAAAGAAAGAAGGGATAATCGAGAAAAAATTAGAAATTTCCTTACTCAATACAAAGAAGAAAACAATAGCTCTATCAATGTAGAGGAAAAAATTCCGTTTTTTGAGTTATGGAC
>JAUMYH010000102.1 GCA_030528745.1 Bacteroidota bacterium | reverse complement strand
GGAGGCTTCGGTTGTTACTAAATGTTTCGTATTTTAATCATCTCAACGATAGCGGGGGCGTCTGTTCGAAATATTATTTTGTTGGGTAAAAAATAACTCCCCAACTTATCAACGTATATTCTGCTATAAAATGAAAAATTGTAAATGTCCGTTTCCAGTAGAGCAAATTCACAAGTTAGGAAATACAGATTTTCCATCAATCGGGGCAAATCTTGATAATAATTGTTTATTAGATTTTCCCAACGCAATGGCTCGAACTTGGCTAATGATAATTGAAAATTATTTACATCTTCTTTCTCGTTTCCCTCGTTTACGCACAACCCTTGCGCCGTAAGGTTGGAGCCTAATTGAAACAAGTGATAACAATTGTTTTTATCTTTGTAGATGGTTTCAATTATTTTTTTCTTTTGCCCATTTTCGGTAATTTCTTTTTCTTTTAGTTCCTTGTCAAAGAATTTAAAAATATCCAACTTTCCTAAATTAGGAATGTCCGACCCCTCGACAATTCCACCGAAAAACTTACTTTTAAATTCCTTTTCAATGGTCAGTGCTTGGTCATTGAAACGCATATTATAATCATTGCCGTCTTGGTCGTCCATTTTCTCATCATATTTTGAAAATTTGAATTTATTTACTTGTGCATAGGCTGAAAGGTCGTGGTATTTCTGTTCTGTTATTTTTATGAACCTGTCCGACCAATCAATAACGGGGGCTTGGTTTACCCTTTCCGACAGAGTGTAAAACTGCTGTACATTTTTTAAATTATCGTCTTTCATTGGCGTTAGAGAAAACATACGGGTAACCTCTTTGAACCAATCTAATAACGAAAAATTGGAAAATAAACTATTGAAATCCACCCCAACGTATTTATGTATATGAAATCTGATTTTTTCGAAGTCGGTATATACGTTTGTTTCACCTTGATAATCTGAATTAAAAGGGCTGTCTATGTCTTTATATTTGCTTAATAAATATACCGACTGCCCCTGATGTAAATAAACCACTTTTTGCTGTTTCTTTCGATTTTTTGTAACTGAAATGTCTAAAAATTCGTAACTCGTATGGTTCTTTTTGACGGCTACACAAATCCCCCCGTTATGTGTGCTATGCGTTATTTCGCCCTCCAATGTTATTACATAGTGTCCTGCGTGTTCTACCGCTGTTATGGCGGTCAGTTTTAAAATCCCTCTCGTTCTTGGCGGGTTTTCATTGTTTTCTATCAAACACGTGTCCCGAACAATGCCTTGTTTCCCGTCATCTTTAATTCCGTAAACTTGCTCGCCTAAAATGTTATGTACCTTACCTTGTGACGTGGTCATATACAACGATTTCCAAAAAGGGCTATCAAAAAATGGACTTTCGAATATATACGGGTTGGCTGGGTCTTTGAGTTCCTTTATCTTTTGTAATATCCAATCCATTTTGATAGACGGCGGTATGTAATCAAAATTGATATAATTACGATTGTTAATGTTTTTAACTACTTCTCCGCCATAATCAGCAACTGCATATACATAATCGGGATACGTGCCATTGTGCGTTTTTTTGATGGTTTTTAAATCTTTGTCGTGTTTCAACTCGTGTAATGGCAAATCTTTTATTTGTTTGCCTGCCAATGAGACGTAAATATCTCTGCTATTACTCTTAAAATCAAATATATATACTTCTCCACGTTTGCCCATCAAAAACCCGTTAGCCTTTTGAACGATAGGAATACCATTTACATAATAATCCACCTGATAACGTTTGTAGGCTCCTGCGTTTGAAGTTGCGGGCTCATCGGCAAAGTCAAATATTTCTCGATTGGTAGGCGTGGTAGGCAAATAAAGGACATCAGAGTATGAAAATTCCCTTGTGTTAAAATCAAACATATTATTTGCCTGCAAAACGTATGCGAATGGTCTCTGTGGCAAATCTGCCAATGTTCCATTAATATAAAGTTCTATATTCATTTTTCTATATTTATATATTTATTTATTAATTTAAATTTCTTTTTCTCTACTTGGTGCGCCCTCTTTTAATTGATTGGCTCGGTTTAAAAACTCGGTGTAGTCTATTTTACCACTATTGAATAAATAGGATATTTCCCCGTACTCCTCCTCCTTGTCTTCTGACAACCCTAATACGTAGCAATCTAAATTAAAATCTGCACTAAAACAAACGCCGTCTAATACGTGGGCAAAGGGTAACGATGTAAGGTATAACAATTTATTTTTCTTAAAATACAACTCTTTACCTTTATCGGTTAAGGGTTCGCCCGTTATGATACAACCTATAAGGTCTGTAAAAATTTCCGTTTTTATTGGATTTACTACCGCCTCGCTAAACTCTCTTACAAAGTTGTTTAACCTACGTACATTTTCCACGACCTCCAACGCCTGTAAAACAAGTTTAAAGCCTTTGTATCCCAATTCTCCAAAATCGTAAGGTTCTACAACATACCCCCTTGTTTGTCTTTCTTTTCCGTTGCCCTTGTGTATTGTTACGGGCTTTTCTGTAAAATTTAAACGTTTCATAATATACTGATTTTTAAAATGTTAATATTCATTGTTCACTAATTAATAAAGTCCAAAATATTCGGCTTGTTGTGGTTCACAAAGTGCCTTTATTTGTTCTTTTGCGTTGTCGGTTAAGGTTTCTAAAATGGTTTCTAATTTCTTACGTAAGTCGTTCCAAAATTGCCATTTGCCGTGATTGTTATACCCGTCTATGTAGTGGTACAACGTATCAAAGGCGTTAATGTTTCGTGCGATTTTCTCAATACGTTCGGGGCTTGCCTCTGTTTTTACGATGTATTTGGCTCGTTCTTTCTCGGTGCGGTATATCACCCACGCCGACCGCAACGCCTCGCCAAAGGTTATACTATCTTTAAAATTCTTTAAAATGCGGTACGCCGTCTTAAATACTTTGCTTCGGAATGATTTCATAATACTAAAAATATTATTTTATGTTTACGTTGCAAATGTAAAACTATATTTTTATATAAGCAAATATTTTTCAAATTATTTTTTTATTTTTCTTTGCTTTTAATAAAACTATACTTTTATTTTTGTACTTTTGCCCTTGTAAATATTTTATACTATGGTAAGAATAAAAGAAGTAGCAAAAAGTAAAGGTATTTCGTTAACTGAATTAGCCCAAAAGTTAGGAATTACATATCAAGCATTAAACGCCCGTATAATTGGTAACCCCTCTTTAAAGGCTTTAATCGAAATCGCCAATGTTTTAGAAGTCGATGTAAGGGACTTAATCGAACCGACAACCTCAACCGATACCACGCCCCTATATATCAAAGACGATAACGGAAACTTGGTTGAGGTGGGTAGTCTTAATAAGGATAAAGGGTAAAGGATAAAGTACCAAGTATTCAAAAACCAAGTACCAAGTATTC
>JAUMYH010000101.1 GCA_030528745.1 Bacteroidota bacterium | reverse complement strand
TACCGCTTTCCCAAGTCATTTTTACCATTTTCAGGTTTTGGTTATAGGCAAAATGTGCCCATTGCTCCAATGTATAGTCCTGCATCTCTTTGGGTATACGTTTGGAGATTCGCTTTTTATATTCGTCTTTGTATATTTTAAGTGTTGTTTCCTCTGAGCGGAGATTATAGTATGCGAAACTCCAACTTTGATAAACAGTTTTTAGTTGTTCTGTTTTGTCTTGCAGTCCTTTTTCAAACCGCTTCAAATCCGTTTTACTCATTCGTGTTTTTCCTTTTATTTAATCCTTACTAAAAAACCGGCAGCCGATTTGATTCCTTCATGCGTGTCAGAGAGGCTTGTTCCGAATGCTCGTCCACAGTTGTAAAGACATCTCAATTGGACATCTCTAAGGAAGTGGTGTTCCGACCATTTGGCTCGGTACAGGCGTATGTGAGTTCGTGTTATCTAATAGAATCTTCCCTTCCTATGATTTTTCCATTTAGAGGATCGACTATAAAACGACAACCACAAAAATCTACTGCTACGATATTGTTATCTTCTCTCTTTAGGATATGCACATAAGATGTTTGCTTAAAATGCGGATCTCTCTTGAGATAACTTTCGATTTTCCAAATAATATTATCGTTTGCAATAGCATAGATATTATCCACAGTATTGTCTTTAGTTGGAATGTCCAATAATACAATTAAAATTCCATTAGTCTCAATGACTTTTTCTATATTGTAGTCAAATAAAATGTCTCTATTCTTGACATACAGAATATTTCTCTCGAATGTGACACTCATATTTTTCATTTTGTCAATAATTCCATGTTTTTTCCCATTTCATATTACTAAGCCCCACAAACTTGATTTCTTTTTTCGCTTTCTTATAATTTACATTTGTTTTAGTTCTACGTTTTCATTATCATCTTTTGCAACATCAAGGGCTTCAAACAGTATATCGAAAAGGTCTTCACCTTCGCTTGTTACAAAGTAATTTGATAAATCCGTAATGTCTTCCGATATGTCGTTTCCCCAAGGCGGCTGCTGCGACAAATCTTCAATATCCCAGATTACCTTTTGAGGCGGTATGCGGGCAAACTCTTTTTTTATCGTATGCAATTCTTCTATTGCATTCTTTACATATTGTTTCTCTAACAGCCCATTGTACAGATGTTCCATCAGATAAGGGAATCTATCACCCCACTGACCATCTTCCAAATGATATGCAATGTTTGAGAAAAAACAGTGCACAAAACTCCCTGCACCGATGGTGTAAAAATCAGGGTCAACAAATATTCCTACTGACATAATTATCTCCTTTTTATAAATTAAACTTTTATCAAAAATCCAAAGTTACAAAATATTTCAATTGGGTGTTAGGTGTTAGGTGGCGGGAGACGTCCGAAAGGTATCGGGTTATTGGGGGGTATCAATATTTTCCTGCTTTAGGGTTTCTTATTGGTAGTTTAATTTTTTAATCAGGAAACGACTTCGCTTATCCACGGGTTTTGTGTCCACATTCCTTGTTTTTCATCGAACAGATATTTAATTGCATCGAGCATCATGTATGTGCTGTCGATATCTACATAGCCCGAAGTCCCGCCCTGCCAAAAAAAACGGCCGAGCATATAATCGTGGGCAAAGTTGCCGAAAGACTGGTATTGTTTTATTGCACGGCGGGAATTTTTATCCAAAAAATCCCACGCTGTTTGTTCGCTGATATAACCTAACGAATAGCTCCATCTTACAACATTTGCACAGCGTCCTATATCCCATGCGTCCAGACAAACGGCTCTTTCGGCTCCCAAAAGACGGACGAAATTCATAGTATCTTTCACATATTCTATATGATTTTGTTTAAAAACCTTGATAAGATACCTTTCTCTTTCTTTCCAAATTATTGATTCATCGAAACTTATCCAATCCGGCTTTTTTTTGTCAAGAAATGTACGGTTGTCCTTTTGAATTTCGCTGTAATGTTCCTGCATATAGTATTTAACTTCGAGAGCTATGACTTCATCGAGGCTCGCATCGTCGGGAAGAGGATTATCCCCCGTACGCTGTTTTTCTCTCAGCCAAAAGATACTCGTTTTTCTGTCTACTTCCATAGCTTCTTCGAAAGTGGAACAGGCTGCATACTCATCATACCGGCGAGCATGTCCGTAGCGCAATAGCCAATGAATGGTGTAAATGGCAGAAGTGCTGTCATGTACCTCCCAATATTCTTTTAACAGGTCTCTTATCGTCTCCCGCCCCTCATCAATACCGGCACGGTATTCTTCGTCCAAATTTTCATAGTATTGTCCATCGGGGATAGAAGAGAGTTCTTCCATAGCCTCTCCATTAACGACACTGAGAATACCCGAAAGCAAGATGTGAAATTTTTTCCAGTAATGATCGGAAGAGTTGATAACGATGCTCTCGCAAGTTGCCAAGTCCCTGACCGTTTCGGCAATAAGATGGAGCTCTTCAACGGACAGGCTTTTGCTTTTATTCTCACTGCCTATAAAGTTTCTGATTGTCTTTAACTGTTTTCTTGTGCTCATATTTTTAAGCCTATATCCTTTTTTGCTTGTCCGCTCGTTATCCGATACAGGCTGCAAAAATCTTCCTCCCTCATCTTCGTATCCTTCAAAAAGTTTCAGTCGTTCGCAGACCCATTTTTCGGTATCGGCATAGTGCCGAAGTGCATCTGTCAAGGCTTGCCCGGTAAGCGTTGCCTCCGCCTGTTCGCGGGCTTTGACCAGTCCGCTTTTTATTATCAGCAATTTTTCGCGTCTTATTTTTTTTCGTTCGTATTTGTCTTTATTCTCTTTTACTATCTGTTGAATCTCGTTGTCGGTGAGGCTGAACATTTTTGTGTCTTCGTCAATCTTCGAAAATAGCAATGGAACGGTTTCCATATAGTCATATTCCCAATTAGCCCACTCTTCGTGCGATGAAACATAAAACTGCAACCGCCCTGTTCCGATAGAATCCCTAAACAATCTTATTTCATACTCTTGCGAAATAATTTTGTTCACCGTTTTTATCGTAACATCTTTGTTCCTAATGTTGTCGGGATAATCTATTTTTATATTTTTTCCTTTGTATCGGACACAAAGATTTTTGTTTTCGTCATAGGCAGCTTGCAAAATTTTTGTCTCCAAAATATTTGCGGCAATATCGTTTATAATAGTTTCATCATCCATATCGTAGTCGAAGCACAGAAGTTCCCAGCCTTTGAGAACTTTCCGGGAATTTTCTTCTGTCGGATTATTTAACAACCTTAACACCTTAGAAATTTTTCCAACTGTCATCTCGAGTAGTTTGTTGATAATCGGTTTCATAATTCTTTTCTCCTTTTATTTAATTCATAATTCATAATTAATTAAGCATTCTATTTTACTTTAACTGTTTAATATTTTTGTTTTGTTTTAT
>JAUMYH010000100.1 GCA_030528745.1 Bacteroidota bacterium | reverse complement strand
AAGCCGCCCATTGCGTCAATTTCTCTAACTAAATGACCTTTTCCAATACCGCCAATAGCAGGATTGCAAGACATTTGACCTAATGTATCTACATTATGCGTAAGTAAAAGGGTTTTCAATCCCATACGAGCTGGTGCAAGTGCAGCTTCAGTACCTGCGTGTCCTCCACCAATCACGATGACATCATAATTTTCAGTATAAAACATAATCAATATAAGTATTTTTATAGTTCATTAATTAAGTAGGTTATTTTATAGAAAATTGATCTTGCTTAAAAGGGAGATTTTTTGAAGATCGAGAAATGTTTGGATCCTTATAAGAGTAAGATCTTTATATAAAGATCTTATTTTTACTATTATTAGGATCCTTTGATCTTGTGAATAAGTCCATTTTTTCTTTATAAATAAATATGTTAGATCCTTTTTATGCTGTTAAGATCTCTATTTTTATAAGCATTATTTATGGGGATAACTTGTGTTTTTGTCCACAGATGATCCTTTTGAAAAAGTTATTAACTGTATTAAAACCAGCTTTTAAACAAGTTTTTACAGATTTTATCCACAAGTTAAATTCGTTTAGATTTGATTAACAAAATCTGGTAACCATTGCTCAGCACATTGCTCAGGATCATTGGTTTCTAGCATATCTATTTTCAAAGATTGACAAATTTGCACCGCACTTTTGCTGTTTAAAATGCTTTCCACCTGATCTACTGCGTAACAAAAAGTATCATAATCTGAGTTTCCTAATCCTATTACTGCAAAATGTAGATCAGGTCGAGGCGTTGGATCAAAAGCGAGTTGTTCAAATAATGGTTTGAGATTATCTGGTAATTCACCTGCTCCATATGTTGAAGTTACAACAAGCCAACATTTTTCGTTATTAACTTGTTCAAGTTTTGCTCCGTGTTCTAATTGAACTTGAAATTGCTGCTGTTGCAAAATTTCAGCAATGTGTTCTGCTACATATTCAGCACCGCCTAAAGTGCTACCTGTAATTATACAAATTTTTTTATTCATTTTTGTTCCTAAAAATAAAGGCTTAGTTCACTAAGCCTTTAAAAAATTATAAGTTATCAAATTTTCCTAATAAAGAACGCAGGTGTTCTTGAAAATTACTATGTTCAGTTTTAAGTTGTTCATTTTCAATGCGTAAAGTATCACAAGTTTGTTGTGCTTGTGCTTTTTGCTCTTTTAACTCTTCAATTTCTAGTTGGAGTAACTGAATTGTTTCAACAGTTTGTTTAATTTTGTGTTCTAATTGATCCAAAATTTCTAAAGACATAAAGATTTCCTCTAGGTAGTAATAAAGTGCGGTTATTCTAACCTAGTTACTGATTTTGATAAACCTCTACCTATATTTTCTTATTTGTATCATAAATTGTGAGAATTATTTCATTTTCTAGTTAAGCAATCGTTTGCTTAATGTTAAAATAAGAAAATTTTTTATTACATCAAGGATTATGAAATGAATAGAGCATTGGCTATTGAATTTTCAAGAGTAACTGAAGCTGCTGCCCTTGCTGGGTTTGCTTGGTTAGGGCGTGGTGATAAAGAAGCTGCAGATAATGCGGCAGTACAAGCTATGCGTTTAATGTTAAATCAGATTGAAATGGAGGCTGAAGTCGTTATTGGTGAAGGAGAAATTGATAAAGCACCAATGCTCTATATGGGTGAAAAAGTAGGTAGTGGTAAGGGTGAGCAAGTTTCTATTGCAGTAGATCCTATTGAAGGAACAAGAATGACTGCTATGGGACAAGCTAATGCTTTGTCGGTGCTAGCCGCTGGTGGGAAAGATACTTTTTTGAAAGTCCCTGATATGTATATGGAAAAGTTGGTAGTGGGACCAGAAGTAAAAGGAATGGTCGATCTTAATTTGCCATTAGAACAAAACTTACGCCGTGTTGCGTCAAAAATGGGAAAACTTTTATCACAATTGACCGTTATTACTCTTGATAAGCCTCGTCATTATACAGTGATTAAAAAAATGCAACAGCTTGGAGTAAAAGTGCTAGCGATTCCAGATGGTGATGTTGCTGCTTCAGTATTATGCTGTTTACCTGATGGTGGTGCTGATATGTTGTATGGTATTGGTGGAGCTCCTGAAGGAGTGATTGCCGCTGCTGCAGTGCGTGCCTTAGGTGGAGAAATGCAAGCTCGTTTATTAACACGTGATCAGGTGAAGGGCGATAATTCTGAAAATCAAGTTATTGCAGCAGAGGAACGCCACCGTTGCGAGGAATTAGGTATTGATATTAACCAAGTACTCAAACTTGAAGATTTAGTGCGTGATGATAATTTAGTTTTTTCTGCTACAGGAATTACTTATGGTGATTTATTAAAGGGAATTCAGCGTAAAGGCAATCTTGCAACAACAGAAACCTTATTGATTCGTGGTCGTTCACGCACAATTCGCCGCATTCAATCTGTACATTATTTAGATCGAAAAGACACCGCACTTTATAGAATTATAGGCGTTTAATCCTATAAAAATGATACAATTGTGATTAATTTTTATTAAAATATTGAAGAAAAAAGAATGAAACAATCTATTCGCCATCAAAAAATCATTGATTTGGTTGCTCAAAAAAGTTACGTGAGTACAGAGGAATTAGTTGTATTATTAGATGTTAGTCCTCCAACTATTCGCAGAGATCTTAATGATTTAGCTGAAAGGAATATCATTCGACGTCATCACGGTGGAGCTGCTTTACCTTCTACTGCTGAAAATAGTGATTATGCCGATCGTAAAAACTTTTTCTTGAAAGGAAAAAATTGTATAGCTCAAAAAGTAGCAAGTTTAATTCCAAGTGGATCTTCTTTATTTATTGATATTGGTACTACACCAGAAGCTGTAGCAAATGCCTTATTAAATCATCAGAAATTACGTATCGTAACTAATAATATCAATGCTGCTTATATTTTAATGCAGAATAAAAGTTTTGATATTATTTTAGCGGGAGGATCATTACGTCAAGATGGAGGCATTATTGGAGAAGCAACAATAGCATTTATTTCTCAATTTCGTTTAGATTTTGGTATTTTAGGTATTAGTAGTATAGATTTAGATGGTTCTTTGCTCGATTATGACTATCACGAAGTGCAAGTGAAACGAGCGATTATTGAAAGTTCAAGAGAAACATTTTTAGTTACTGATCATTCTAAATTTACTCGCCGAGCAATGGTTCGTTTAGGCTCGATAAGCGATATTAATCATTTGATTACAGATGAATTACCTCCAGAACCCATTATAGAAATTTTAAAAGCAAATCATGTAAATTTACATATTTGTGAATAGATAATTTAGGGCTGATAAATTTCAGCCCTTTGTTCTTTATTATCTCTCCAACGCCATCGCCAGTAAGCTCACGGGGTGCAAGCAAGTGAGATTGGTGGACATATCAATCTGCCATTTGCAGGTTTCGCATTCGGAGATC
>JAUMYH010000023.1 GCA_030528745.1 Bacteroidota bacterium | reverse complement strand
AACTCAGTAAATCCATAAAAACAAAAATATTAAATTTCGTGCGTTTGACCTATAAAAATATAGCGTCAAACAGCACTTAGAGGACAATCTCTACAAAATTTTATTTAAAAGCTGGATACCCTGTTATATCCATACCTGTTATAAGCAAATGAATATCGTGTGTACCCTCGTAAGTAATCACGCTTTCAAGGTTCATGCTATGACGCATAATCGAATATTCACCCGTGATTCCCATTCCTCCAAGTATTTGACGAGCCTCACGAGCTATATTTATTGCCATATCCACATTGTTTCGTTTTGCCATTGAAATCTGAGCTGATGTAGCTCTTCCTTCGTTTCTTAACACACCCAAACGCCAAGTAAGCAACTGAGCTTTGGTGATTTCGGTAATCATTTCGGCTAACTTTTTTTGTTGTAGCTGAGTAGCCGCAATTGGTTTGTCGAACTGTACTCTTTCTTTGGCATATCTTAAAGCGGTATCATAACAATCCATCGCCGCTCCTATAGCACCCCAAGCAATTCCGTAACGAGCCGAATCCAAGCAGCTCAATGGAGCTCCCAATCCAGAGCGTCCTGGTAATAAGTTTTCTTTTGGAACTTTCACATTATCAAATATAAGTTCTCCTGTTGCCGAAGCTCTCAATGACCACTTATTGTGTGTTTCAGGAGTGGTAAATCCTTCCATTCCTCTTTCCACGATTAGTCCGTGGATTCTTCCCTCTTCGTTTTTAGCCCAAACCACAGCAATATCTGCAAACGGAGCATTTGAAATCCACATTTTAGCCCCATTAAGCAAGTAATGGTCGCCTTTATCTTTAAAATTGGTTACCATTCCGCCTGGATTTGAACCAAAATCAGGCTCTGTAAGACCGAAGCATCCCATCATTTCACCAGTAGCCAATTTAGGAAGGTATTTCTGACGTTGTTCTTCAGAGCCGTATTTCCAGATTGGATACATTACCAACGAAGATTGTACAGACGAGGTACTTCGCACTCCAGAGTCGCCTCTTTCTATCTCTTGCATAATCAATCCATAAGATATTTGATCCAGACCTGCACCTCCGTATTCTACAGGTATATACGGCCCAAATCCGCCTATTTCACCAAGACCTTTAATCAATTGGCTTGGAAACTCGGCACGTTGTGCATAGTCTTCTATGATAGGAGACACCTCTTTTTTGACCCATGCACGAGCGGCATCTCTTACTAATTTATGTTCTTCTGTAAGCAAATCATCCAGCAAGTAATAATCTGGAGCTTGAAATAAATCTGGTTTCATAATTTTCATTTTTGATGTATGCAAAAATAACAAATTCAAGTGATTTGCAAACCATAAAATCAATAATTATAAAAAAATTTGGTTCATATATCAAAAAAGTATTACTTTTATCCTTTGAAAAATAAATTCACTTTCTATGAAAAAAATATTAGTACCTACAGATTTTTCTGTACATGCGGAATATGCACTAAAAACGGCTGCACAAATAGCACGGAGAAACAACGGAGAAATTGTTTTGTTGCACATGTTAGAACTTCCTTCGCAAGTAGTAGACCAAGTTTCGGGAAGAGGAGTACAAATACCAGAGGTAATGTTTTTTATACAAAAAACTCGTGAAAAATTTGAAGAAATCAAGCAGTCTTCTTTTTTGGAAGGTATTCCTGTAACAGAGGCGGTTCAGTTTGAAAAAGCATTTGATGGTATTTTGAAAGCGAGTAAGGCACACGATATTGACTTTGTGGTGATGGGATCACATGGAGTTTCGGGCGTACAAGGATTTTTTGTTGGTTCAAACACCGAGAAGGTAGTTCGTACTTCAGACGTACCTGTATTGGTAGTAAAAGACGACCTCAAAATCAAGGATATTAATCGTTTTGTTTTTGCATCGGATTTTTCGGAAGAAATCAGAAAACCTTTTGAAAAAGCCGTTTCGTTTGCAAAAGCATTTGGAACTCATCTTGATTTGTTAATGATTAACACCCCTAGCAACTTCAAATCTACAGAGGAGACCGAAACTACAATGACAGAATTTTTGAAAGGATTTTCGTTAGACAATTATTCGCTACACGTATATAATGACTACTCGGTAGAAAAAGGCGTATTGGCATTTGCAAACAGAGTAAATGCTGATTTGATTGGGGTAAGTACTCACGGACGTACTGGTATTAGTCATTTCTTGAACGGAAGTATTGGAGAGGACATTGTAAATAGTGCTACACACCCAGTAATTACATTTAAGATATAAGCCTCGCTAAGGCTGTTTAAACAAGGAGGTTTACATATTATTCATTGAACCGTAGTTGTAATGGCTACGGTTTTTTTATTTGGCAATGTGGTAAAATTTATTTCACAAAAAAAGCTCTAAAAACCGAGGTCTTTAGAGCATAGTGTAATTATGAAAAACAATAGATTAATCTACATTATCATGCAAAAATGAATTATTGCTGCGTATTTGGAGTTCATTATTGGCATCTAAACTTAGCGAAGTGCGAGACTGCCCTAATGATTGTTGTTTGTCCAAATCTATATTTTGCCTTCTAAACGCAGGTTCTTTCTCTAACTCTTCCAGTTGTTGAGAGCTTATATTACGAAAAGTATGGTTAAAACTCTTGAAGTTTTGCTTACGCTTTTCGGCACGTAACCTCAACGCCTCATCTATCGACATATCCTCCACTGAAATTTCATCGTCTTCGTTGTATGTTGTGTGCTGTTGCTCAACCTCTTCTTGATTGCGTACTACAAGTTTTATTCCATCATCTTCATCTTCTTTCGATTGCGTATACATCGAAACCTTGTGTTTGCTTTCTGATTCTACATCTTCTTCAAGAGCATATTTTTTGATTCCCTCTGAAGTTTCTTCTGTAATAGGCACTACTCGTGTAGGATTATTCACCTGAATATCTTTGGTTTTTGAAGACACCTCGAACACTACTTCTGGCGTTTTTTCCTCTGTAATTTCGTACTTCATAGCAATAGAATCACTTTTTACAGTCTCTAAGGCTTCAGCAGAAATAATCTCAAAAGACACCTCTATATTTTTAATCAGCTCAGAAGTAGGTATCAAATCGGCTTGATACACTTGAAAGGGCTGATTTACAACAGGCGTAGCTACTTGTTCGACTGATTTGGATTGTTTTACTTCTTCTTGAGCTATATTTTGCTTACTAGCAATAACTTGCTTTCCTGTTTCCTCTAGGTTATAAATTTTTTTTTCAGGCTCAATATTTACAATATCACTCTGTTGGTCAATATTAAACCCCGTAGCAATAACCGTAACAGATATAGCATCTCCTAAATTTTCATCTTCTCCAATACCTTGTATGATGTTGGCTTCATGCCCTGCTTCTTCCTGAATATAGTCGTTAATCATCGCCATTTCATCAATGGTAGCCTCTTCATTTCCAGACACAATCAACAACAGCACGTTTTTTGCTCCTGTGATTTTGTTATCGTTAAGCAAAGGCGAATCCAAAGCTCCTATTACTGCTTGTCTGGCTCTATCTTCACCTGCTGCTGTAGCCGACCCCATAATAGCTGTACCACTATTTGACAACACGGTATTGGCATCTTTAAGGTCTATATTTTGCAAATAATGCTTGGTGATTACCTCTGCAATACTTCTTGATGCTACTGAAAGTACCTCGTCTGCCTTAGAGAATCCTTGCTTGATGGTAAGATTGCCAAATTCTTCTCTTAGTTTATTGTTGTTTATCACTATCAGCGAATCAACATTTTGTCTTAACAGACGAATCCCCTCTTTGGCTTGTTCAATACGCACTTTTCCTTCGAACTGGAAAGGCATTGTAACAATTCCTACGGTCAGTATTCCTTTTTCTTTGGCTAATCCTGCAATAATTGGAGCTGCACCAGTACCTGTACCGCCTCCCATACCTGCGGTAATAAACACCATTTTGGTATTTGTCTCCAGGATACGCTCTAGCTCTTCTCGGCTTTCTTGTGCTGCCTCTGCCCCAACTTCAGGATTAGAACCTGCCCCAAGACCTTCGGTAAGCGATGTTCCCAACTGAATTTTGACAGGTACTGGACTGTTGTCCAAAGCCTGAACATCTGTATTACATATCACAAAATCAACCCCTTTGATACCTTGCTTAAACATGTGGGTTACGGCATTACTTCCTCCCCCCCCTACACCTATCACTTTTATAACATTAGATTGATTTTTAGGCAAATCCAACGCAAAACCTATATTTGTATTTTCTATCATAATTATTATTTTTATTCAGCGTTTTCTATAAATTTTTTAACTTTATCAAAATACCTTCCTAAACCTTGAAAAACTCCCTTTTTAGGTTTGCTTTCCTTGTCTGATTGTTCGGACTCTTCCATTTTTAATTCTTCTGTGTGTTCTTCATTTGCTTGTTTAGGCACAAAAGTTTCTTCGGAAAAAATATCTGGATTTGAAGAAGCTGTCGAGCCTTCGTCCATTCCAGTCATTGGATTTATCCCTCCTTCGAGTCCTATCATCACAAGCCCTATACCCGTAGCATAGATTGGACTTTTAAGCTCCTCCATTGACTGTGATGCCAAGTGTTCATTTGGATACCCTATACGCGTATCCATTCCTGTAATGTATTCTACCAACTGTTTGATATGTTTTAACTCTGAACCACCTCCTGTTAGTACAATACCAGCCAATAATTCCTTTTTGGGATTATTTTGTCCGTATATTTTAATCTCATTAAACACCATTCCTATAATTTCGACCAAACGAGCATGAATCACTTTTGAGAGGTTTTTCATAGAAATTTCTTTGGGTTCTCTACCTCTAATTCCGGGAATGGAAATCATGTGATTTTCTTTATTTTCTCCTGGCCAAGCCGAACCGAACTGCACTTTGAGCTTTTCGGCTTGTTTTTCGATTATGGAACAGGCATCTTTAACATCGTCGGTTATAATTTTACCACCCAACGGAATCACCGCTGTATGCCTGATTATCCCATCTTTAAAGACAGCCAAATCTGTGGTTCCTCCACCTATATCAATCAGGGCTACTCCTGCTTCTTTTTCTTCGTCAGAAAGCACCGCAGCTGCAGATGCCAGTGGCTCAAGGGTAAGTTGTGAAAGCTCCAGCCCTGCTTGTTTGACACTACGTGCTATATTCTTGATTGAAGTATCTTGCCCAATGACCATATGGAAATTGCCCTCTAGTCTGTTGCCATACATTCCTATTGGTTTTTCGGTATATTCACTATCTACCTTATACTCTTGAGGCAAAACGTGAATAATCTCTTCGCCTGGCAACACTTGTATGCTATACGCCTGACTTTCGAGTTTTTTCAAATCTCTATAATCGATAACATCTTCAGAGTTAGGTCGGCTTATGTAATCACTATGCTGAATACTTCTGATATGCTGCCCTGCTATTCCTCCTACTACCTTATCAATTTTGTATCCTGATGATTTTTCGGCCTCTTCAACAGCTTGTTTGATGGATTCGGTAGTGTCAATAATATTGTTCACCAGTCCTCTAGAAACTCCAACGCTCTTTGCCTTGCCCATTCCTAGTATTTCGATTTTCCCATATTCATTTTTTCTACCTACTATAGCCACAATCTTGGTAGTACCAATATCGAGTCCTACTGCAATATTATTTTTATGAGTATCTGTTATCAAATTCTGTTTTTCCATACCCTAATCAATGTCTGACACATACCACCTGTTTGGTAAATCTCAAATTTATTTTACTATATTGTGTTATCCTTTCTTCTTGTTCCATTTTCTGAAAGAAGGCTTTATAATTATTAAACTTTCTTTCAATTTCGGTAGGCAAACCAAAATCTATAACATAATTATAGTTCCTGTTTTTCATGCTCACCGTACCATCTGACTTGATATGAATTCCGATAATATTTTTATTCAAAAATTCATCATCATAAATATATTTAAACAGAGCCACTATTTGAGCCTGAGTATTATCATTTATCTCCGAAATTACCAACGGTACTCTGGAGGTAAAATTATCGGACAAAGGCATTATAGTTCCTTTGTAATCAATGTAATACGAACCCTGACTGGTATACAATCTGGCTATAGGAGTTTTCTGCCGTACCACAGCTTTGAGCTGTGCATTGGGCGTAATATAAACCTCCGCTTCCTCTACCATTGGGTGTTTGTCAAGCACACTTTCTAGTCTGCTCAAAACTACTGTTTCTTTTGATAAGTTCATTCTATTCTCTACATTTTCTATCAACAATTTATTAACTGTTTCTTTGAGAATAAAAAGCCTTTCGTTACCTACAAAATCGACCTCAATATTTTCTATATTTCTTTTGTTATTTCGATTCAGAGCAAAAGAATACAGAAACACCATCAATATAACCATAAGTGGCAGCCTAATATTTTTCCAATTCCACTTATTCATCTTTCTCACTTAATTTTTCTTGCACTTGTGTTACCAACTCTCCTATATCTCCTGCTCCTACCATAGCAATTACTTTTGCCGACACCCCAGCTATTTGGTCTATCAACTCCTGCTTGGTTACCAATCTTTTGTCCTTATTGGGCAGGGCTTCCAACAACCCTGAAGAACTCACGCCTTCGATAGGTTGTTCACGTGCAGGATAAATATCCAAAAGCCATACTTTGTCGAACCTTGAAAGGCTTTGAACGAATCCTTCAAAGAAATCTTTAGTTCTGGAAAATAAGTGTGGCTGAAATACAATCATATTCTCTTTGCTTGGGTATAGCTCTTTAACAGCTTGATATACAGCATCTATCTCGGTCGGATGATGAGCATAATCATCAATCAGCACCAAATTATCCTTTTTGATTTTATACGAAAATCGCCTTTTTATACCTTTAAAAGATTCTAACGCCTTTCTGACATTAGCAACCGAAACCCCATAATTCAACGCCATAGCCGAAGCCAATACGGCATTGCTCAAATTGTGTTTGCCAGGCAAATGAAATTTAAAATCATCAAATTTTTCTGTTTTATATAAAATGCTAAAATGATGAACGCCATCATGAATAGAGGCATCTACAATCTGAACTTGATCTTGAGGTGAAAACCCCACTTTTGTACTAGCTATAGGTACTGCCGTTGGCGTAAACAAATTTTCTGTATTCGGTATTTTTTGGGCAAAATCCGAAAATGTTTTTCTAATTGCTGCCTCATCACCATAAATATCCAAATGATCAGCATCTACAGATGTGATACAAGCCATATCTGGATATAGGTGCATAAACGAACGGTCAAATTCATCAGCCTCAACCACCGTAACTGTTGTTCCGTTTCCAATCAGATTCGATTGATAATTTTCAACAATTCCTCCTACAAAGGCGGTAACATCAACTCCTGATTGGTACAAAATATGAGCCAAAATACTCGAAGTGGTCGTTTTGCCATGCGTACCTGCTACGGCAAAACAATAAGTATCTTTGGTTATGATACCCAAGAGTTCTGCTCGTTTGATTATTGTATAATCATTTTCTGTAAAATACCTCCATTGTTGATGCTCCTTCGGAATAGCAGGAGTAATTACGACCAACGTATTTTGAGGAGTCAACCCCAAAGGCAAGGCTTCTACTTCCTGATTATAAGTAATCCGAACGCCCTGACTTTGCAGCTGTTGAGTAATATCGGTAGCGGTTCTGTCGTATCCACACACCACCTTCCCTAAAGTATTGAAATACCTTGCCAAGGCACTCATACCGATACCTCCAATTCCTAGAAAATATATATATTTGTATTGTTCCATATTAGCTTTGAGCGATGAGCATTTTTATTTGTTCTACAATATCTTTGGCAGCATTGGGTTTAGCAAATTTTTGAATATTTGCCGAAAGTGCACGACCAGTCTCTGGATTCGATATGTTTTCGAGTTCTTTAATCAAATCTTTATTGGCTCTATCCTCCGAAAGTAGTATTGCAGCCTTTTTGTCCGAAAGCACTTTTGCATTTTTGGTTTGATGGTCTTCGGCTACATTTGGCGATGGTATAAAAATTACTGGTTTGCCCACTACCGCCAATTCTGACACCGATGAAGCTCCAGCTCTCGAAATCACAACATCTGACACCGCATAAGCCAAATCCATTCTATCTATAAAGGGCAATACCCTTACTTGTTGCTCCTGATTGTATTTGCTATACTGTTCTGCATAAAGCCTACCACATTGCCAAAGAATTTGATAACCTACCTTTTGTATATTATCCAATTCTTTTTCAATAAGTTGATTGATTTTTCTAGCTCCAAGACTTCCGCCTAACACCAAAAGAACCTTTTTGTTGGGGTTTAGGAAAAAATGTTCTATTGATTGGGCTTTTTTGTCTGCGACCACAAGCAAATCTTCACGTACTGGATTTCCTGTTTGTACGATTTTATTTTTTGGAAAAAACTTCTCCAACCCAGAGTAAGCCACACAGATTTTGTCCACCTTTTTGGAAAGAATCTTGTTGGTTATGCCAGGATACGAATTTTGCTCTTGAATCAATGTTGGAATTTTCATCTGAGCAGCCATTTGCACTACTGCTCCACTAGCAAATCCTCCTGTGCCTATTACTATATCTGGTTTGTTTTTTCTGATAATATGTCTAGCTTTGAGCAAACTATGTATTAATTTGATTGGAAAAAGAAAATTAGCCAGTGAAAATTTACGCTGAAAACCTGCTATCCAAAGTCCTTCGATAGGGTATCCTGCTTGGGGTACTTTTTGCATTTCCATCTTGTCCTTTGCACCCACAAAAAGAATTCGACTATTCGGAAATTCCGTTTTAATTTGATTCGCAATAGCAATAGCTGGATATACGTGTCCTCCAGTTCCTCCACCTGATATAATTACGCTTAATTGTTTCATCTTATATTTTTTTGAGGGTTTCTAGTGCTAATTTTTGTTGTTCTTCTTCGTCTTGTTGCTGTTCTCGCTCTATTAGTTTTTGCAAAATGCGTTCTCTTTCTCTTTTTTCTATTTCTTCTTGTTTAATTTCTTCCTCTTTTTTGGATACATTGAGTACTATTCCTATTGCAAAACAGGTCATCCAAATAGAACTTCCTCCACTACTTATCAACGGAAGGGTTTGTCCTGTGGTTGGAAACAACTCTACTGCCACAGCCATATTGACCATAGCCTGAAACACTATCGGTACGCCTAATCCTATGATGAGTAGCGAACCGAAAAAACTTTGAGCCGTTATTGCGGCACGTATAAATCTAAAAAACAAAATCAAATACACGCTTATTATGACCAAACCTCCAATAAGCCCATATTCTTCTACAATGATTGCGTAAATAAAATCTGATGAAGATTGTGGTAAAAAATTCTTTTGAACACTTTTTCCTGGACCTAAACCGCCTATTCCTCCTGTTGCAATTGCTGTTTTGGCTTTTTCAATCTGATAAACATTATCATCTGAGGGGTTAGCCGACACAAAACTCTCTACACGACTTATCCAAGTATCTACCCTATTGGGGAAAGCACCTGGAAAGGCTTTGGCTGCAGCCACAAAAGTAACCAAAAACACCAAGCCCATAAAAAACACCCTCAACAAATACTTCATTGGGTACATACCTACAAACACAAGCATCAGCACCATCAAGAACATCAGAGCCGCCGTAGAAAAATTTGCAGGAAGTATCAGAGCCACTACGCCCAAAACGGGAATCCACAATCTTATAAACGAAGATTGAAAAGTTAGATCTTTTACATCTTTAATTTTTGCCAAATAAGTAGCCACGTATATCATCATTATTACAAAGGCTAAAGTCGAGGGCTGAAAGCCAATTCCGACCAAAGGTATTTCTATCCACCTACTTGCATTTGCTCCTCCTATGGTTTTTCCCTGTAATAATGTATACAACAATAAGATAAAAATAAAAGGGAACGCCATCATAGAAATAGCCTTAAAGTAGGTATACTTAACCTTATGCACTACATAGATGATACCAAATCCGACTATAATATGAGCCAAGTGTTTGATTAAAAAACCTAAGGTATTTCCTGTTCCATAAGCACCATAAGCCAAATTACTACTAGCACTATAAACAGGCAAAAACGAGACTATTCCCAAAAGCACCACCATAGTCCAAATGGTTTTGTCTCCCTTAAGATTTTTTAATATTGACTTCATCTCTTTCTATTTATATTTTTCTGACAGCTTGTTTAAACTTTGTCCCTCTGTCTTGATAATTTTCAAAAAGGTCAAAACTAGCACAAGCTGGCGAAAGCAATACGGTATCGCCTTTCTCGGCTATTTTTGAAGCAATTTTTACTGCCTGATCCATATCTGTACTTTCGACCATGATATCAACCACTTTCGAAAACGCATCTATAATTTTATTATTATCAACTCCTATACAAATTATAGCCTTAATTTTTTCTCTGACCAAAGGCATGAGCTCTGCATAATCATTTCCTTTGTCTACTCCTCCAACAAGCCATACAATTGGCGTTTGTATGCTATCCAGAGCATAAAACACGGCATTGACATTGGTAGCCTTAGAATCGTTAATATACTGAACGTTATCAATTTTGAGTACCTTTTCCAGACGGTGTTCTATCCCCTGAAATGTAGATAAACTCTCACGAATAGCATTATTACGCACCTTGAGGAATTTGGCAACAGTTACCGCACTCATGGCGTTTTTGATATTGTGTTTACCCTCAAGTACCAATTCACTGATTGGAATTTCTAATTCATCTTTGTCTACATTTACTATCATTGTATTTTTATCTTTTAAATATGTTCCTTTTTCTAGTTGTTTTTCTACAGAAAATCCAATACACTGAGCTTTTATTGGATTTTTTTCGAGCCATTTTACAATTTCAATATCATCGGCATCGTATATCAAATAGTCCTCTGGGGTTTGATTGAGCGTAATACGAAATTTAGCATCTATATATTTCTGATAATCATAATCATATCTGTCCAAGTGATCAGGACTCAAATTTGTAATTACCGCAATATGCGGAGCATAATTCACTATGCCATCGAGCTGAAAACTCGAAAGTTCCAACACATACCCTTCTACATCTGAATTAGCCACTTGTAGTGCAAAGCTATCGCCTATATTTCCTGCCAATCCGTAACGTAGCCCTCCTTGAGTGAGCAAATGATGCGTAAGCATGGTCGTGGTCGTTTTGCCGTTACTTCCTGTAATACCCACTGTAGGCAATGACACGAACCTCGATGCAAATTCGATTTCTGATACTATAGGAATGTTCCTTTGTTTTATTTGCTTTACCACAGCTACCTTATCGGGAATACCTGGAGATTTCATTACCAAATCAGCCTCTAATATCTTATCTATCGAATGCTTTCCTTCTTCAAAATCGATGTGGTTGCTTTCGAGAATATCCTTATAATTATCCTTTATCAATTGAGAGTCGGACACAAATACCTTATAGCCTTTTTGTTTGGCAAGTACGGCTGTGCCTACTCCACTTTCACCTGCTCCTAATATTACAATATTTTGCATACCTACCTATTATCTTAATTTTAAAGTTACAATTGAAATAATAGCCAACAAAATTCCGACAATCCAAAATCTGGTTACAATCTTACTTTCGTGATAGCCTTTCTTTTGATAATGGTGATGTAGGGGTGCCATTAGGAAGATGCGTTTTCCTTCTCCAAATTTCTTTTTTGTATATTTAAAATAAGATACTTGAAGCACCACCGAAAGGTTTTCGACCAAAAAAATCCCACACAATACTGGTATCATCAACTCTTTGCGTACAGCAATAGCAAGTACGGCTATCACTCCACCTATGGTAAGACTCCCTGTATCGCCCATAAACACTTGAGCTGGATAAGCATTATACCACAAAAATCCAACTAATGCCCCAGCAAATGCTGATATAAACACTGTCATCTCCCCCGAGTTAGGTATATACATAATATTCAGGTAATTAGAAAATATAATATTACCCGACACAAAGGTAAAAATACCCAATGCCACCACTATAATAGCCGAAGAACCTGCCGCCAGTCCGTCAATGCCATCGGTCAGATTCGCACCATTTGACACTGCCGTTACAATCAAAATCACTATGGGGATAAAAATAATCCAAGCGTATTGCTTATAATCATCGCCCAACCACGAAATCACACTTGCATAATCGAACTCGTTATTTTTAAAAAAGGGAATGGTAGTTACGGTTGATTTTTCCTCCACTATTTTGGTAGGCACATTTATCTGACTTTCTTTCAGAATGTTTTCTTTTGAAGTATCGGTACGCACCGTAATCGAATCGTTAAAATACATCACACAACCGACCAAAAGTCCAAGTCCTACCTGCCCCACAACTTTGAATCTTCCTTTTAATCCTTCTTTATTCTTTTTAAATACTTTAATATAATCATCTAAAAATCCGATAATACCCATCCAAATAGTGGTAATCAACAACAAAATAATGTATATATTGTCAATTTTTGCAAATAGCAAAACAGGCACTATGGTAGCGAATATAATAATGATTCCTCCCATAGTTGGCGTACCAGCCTTTTGGTTTTGTCCCTCAAGTCCTAATTCGCGAATGGTTTCTCCAATTTGCTTTTTGCGAATATAATCAATGATTCTTTTCCCAAAAATGGTAGACAGAATCAAGGAAAGGATTACAGCTGCCCCTGAGCGAAAAGTAATATACTGAAACACACCAGCACCTGGTATGTCAAAATTTTTGTTTAAATAATCAAATAAATAATACAACATAATGTTTCTTTTATTTTTGTAATTCGGATTAGGACAACTCTAATACCACCACTTTATTTTTGGTGATTTGTTGTCCTACAGGAATTGACTGAGATTTCACTTTTCCGTTACCAATTATTTTTACTTTCAGACCAATATTTTCCAAAAGAGCCACCGCATCCATTCCTGCCATTTTTGTAACATCGGGCATTAGGGTATACGATTTATTTATTTTGTCATAATACTGATTATAATTTTTTGTTTGTCTAAGCACTTCTTTGTTTATATCCTCTACTTGACTTTTGGTTGGGGTATCAGTAAATATCTTCTGAGCTACCGCCTTAAACACTGGTCCTGCTACATCACCTCCGTAAAAACCTTTGTCAGATCTGGGTTTGTTGATAACCACTATACATGAGTATTTGGGGTTATCGGCAGGAAAATACCCTGCAAACGAAGAAGCGTAATACATCTTTTCACGATTGGCATAATTGACCTGAGTAGTACCTGTTTTACCTGCCATAGAAAAATTAGGTGAATACAACTTTTGGGCACTACCTTGTTTGACTACATTTTCCAAAATCTGACGCACCTGACTCAAGGTCGAATTACTGCATATTTTAGGATTGATGACCTCTTTCGAGTATTTTTTAACAGTCTTATTCCACTCTCGTATTTCCTTAACAAACAATGGTTTAACCATTTCTCCATCATTAGCCACTGCATTGTAAAAGGTAAGCGTTTGTAAAGGAGTAAGCTCCAATCCATAACCGTAAGACATCCACGGAAGGGTCATCCACGACCATTTTGAATCATCTGGGCTTGGTATGTATGGTGTTCCTTCTCCTTCGATTGAAATTCCTATTTTCTGACCCAAATTCATCGCACGGAGTCGGTCTACAAACTCTTTCGGATTATCTTTATACCCTTCCAATGCTGCCTGAGCTATAACGGTATTGGACGAAACCTCAATGCCCCTTGCCAGAGATATTTTTCCGTAACCTCCTAATCTGGAATCCCTTACCACTTGCCCTCTGATATGTATCTCTCCTCCTTTGGTATCGTATACTTTTGCCGTATCTACTTTTTTGTCCTCAAGCAATGCCATTAGTACAGCGAGTTTGAAAGTTGAACCTGGCTCTTGTTTTTCCCAAATAGCATAATTTACCGTTTCGGTATACGAACCGTCTTTTTGTCGTCCTAAGTTTGAAATTGCCTTAACCTCTCCTGTTTGGGTTTCCATTACGACAACACAACCATGGTCAGCCTCGTATTTTTCGAGTTGTTTTAACAAGGCATGATGAGCAATATCCTGTATATAAACGTCTATAGTCGATATAACATCGTAACCATCTTGGGGTTCGATTTCATTGTTGTCGCTAATGGGTTTCCATTGTCCCTTTGCCATTTTTTGTTTAACGACCTGTCCTTTTTTACCATTAATATATTGGGCAAATGCACTTTCGATACCAATTCCGCCCATGGTATTATCGGCTTTCAGACGGCTATACCCTATGGTACGCTCTGCAATTCGTCCAATTGGGTGCTGACGCGTTGGTTTTTGCTCAACAATAAGTCCTCCTTTATAAGCTCCTAACCTAAGTAGCGGAAACGACTTAATACGAACATAATCGGTATGACGCAAATTACGAGCTATCAGATAATACCTGTTTTTGTTGCGTCTAGCTTTTTGAAATTCATCGTAATAATGATTACTTGACTTGCCCAACAACACTGATAGCGAATCGGATAGCGGTTTGATATATTTATCAAAATCGGCTATTTTGGGAGCTAAAGCATCGAAATAAATCGAATAGCTCGGAATGGATATAGCCAACAAACTTCCGTCCGAAGAGTATATATTACCTTGATTTGCAGGTATTTCAAAAGTTTTTATGGTATTTTTGCCCGCCAATTCTCTATAATAATTTCCTTCAAAAAATTGAATCTTAAACAATTTGAATACAATACCTATTGCCATCAGCAAAACGCCAAAGGCAACAATCAAAATGCGGTATGTTATATTTTTGTCTTTCATCAATTGTAACTTCTATGGTTGTACAACCTTTATTTTGGTAGGAGGCACCTCCGATGGTCGTATTCCTTTTTGTTTCATTTTATTAGAAATTGTTGATTCCATTTTGAGTTTCATCAACTCTGTTCTGGAATCTGCAAATACGGAACGCAATTCCTTATTTTCCTTATTCAAATCAGCTATTTTGAACAATTTTTTTTCATAACTATGCGTATTGGCTATCATTATTATGGCTAACATAACCAAAAAAAGCAAAAAACTCCAATGCTTGATTGCATCTTGGTCAATCAAGAATTTGGCTCTTAATATGCTATATAGTCTATTCTTCATTTCGTGTTGCAATTCTTAATTTGGCACTTCTTGCTCTATTATTTTGTTCTATTTCGGCCTGTGTTGGCACTATCACTTTTCCTTCGTGTGCAAAAGGCGTATAGTAATTTCCGTACAAATCTCGCTCTGGCTCACCACTAAACATTCCGTTTTTGATAAATCGTTTCACTATTCTATCTTCTAACGAATGATACGAAATCACGCTGAGCCTCCCACCTACACCAATCACTTCGGGCATCTGCAACAGAAATTCCTTCAGCACCTCTATCTCTTGATTCACCTCTATCCTGAAAGCCTGAAATATTTGAGCCAAAATTTTATTGCTCTTATGAGCTGGAAGATACCTACTCAAAGCATCTTTCAACTCTTGCGAACTCTTTATTGGCTCTTCGGCTCTAGATTCTACTATGGTCTGAGCTATGGATCTGGCATTTTTAAGTTCGCCATACTCATATAACAAATTGCTCAACTGTTCTTTTTCGTATTGATTTACTATATGATACGCCGATAGTTCGTTCCGTTTGCTCATTCGCATATCAAGCTGAGCATCGAACCGAATCGAAAAACCTCTTTCTGCCTTATCAAATTGGTGTGATGACACGCCCAAATCGGCCAGTACTCCATCTACCTTTTTGATTCCATGAAAACGCAAAAAGCGTTTTATAAACCTGAAGTTCTCATTAATTAATAAGAACCTATCATCATCAATACTATTTTGCAAAGCATCTTCATCTTGATCAAAAGCTATAAGTCGTCCATTAGCTCCTAATCTTTTTAGGATTTCCCTAGAATGCCCACCTCCTCCAAAGGTAACATCTACATACACCCCATTGGGTTTAATATCAAGCCCATCTACAGACTCTTTGAGCAACACCGAATTATGATAATTACTTTGCATACTATAAATTTCCTCCCATTACTTTTTCAGCCAATTCTGCAAAATCCACCGAAGTATCTTCTATTGTTTTTTCATACAATTCTTTATCCCACACCTCCACGATAGCTCCAATAGCGGTAAGCACTATTTCTTTATCAATCTTGGCAAACTGCATCAAATCTTTAGGTATTAGGAATCTGCCCGAAGCATCGACTTCTACTATTTTGACCCCAGCGGTAAACCTTCTTATAAAGTCGTTATTTTCTTTAGAAAACCTATTAAGCCCATTAATTTTTTGCATCATCTGCTCCCACTCACTCATCGGATACAACTCCAAACAAGACGAAAATATCGAACGCTTGAGTACAAACCCCTTTTCAACGTCAGCAAATTGCTTTTTCAAAGGAGCAGGTATCATCACACGTGCCTTAGCATCTAGTTTACACTCGTATGTCCCTGTGAGTATTGCCATTTATACCTTATTCTACAATCGATAAAGTTTTTGATTTAGCAAAATTAGAAAAAAAATACCACTTCACCCCACAAATCCCCACAAATCCCCACTTTGTTAATAACTTTTTCCCGCCAAACCATTTTCGAAAAGAAAAAACAGTTGTATTCCTTGCCTAGCCACCACTTTTACATTCAGCAACTCAAAATTTAACTTTTTATCAACATCAAAACAATTATTATTCACTACCTTTGCACCGTAACAATAAACATCAATATTTTTTATGAAAAAGATCGCTTTAAGCCTAGCAACTGTAGCTCTTATGTTTACAGTTGTAAGTTGTAACAAAACACAACCTGTAGAAACTAAAGAAGAAGCTCCAGTAGCTGAAACTCCAGTAGCAGCTGTAGTATATACTGCTGACGCTGCCAATTCTAAAATTGAATGGAAAGGAGCTAAACTTGGAGGAATGGACGCTCACAACGGAACAATTGCTATTAAATCGGGTGAATTAAGCGTTAAGGACGGAATGATTGAAAGTGGTTCGTTCGTTATTGACATGAACTCTATTTCGGTACTTGACATCACTGACCCTAAGAAGAAAGAAATGTTAGAAGGACACCTTAAAGGTAGTGATGAGAAAAACGCTGACCACTTCTTTAATGTGGCTCAATTCCCAGAAGGAAAATTTGAAATCACGGCTGTAAAAGAGGGTAATATTGAGGGTAATCTTACTCTTAAAGGAGAAACCAAAAACATCTCTTTCCCTGCTACAGTTACAGTAAACGATACTGAAGTTTCTGTTGTTACTGAAACATTCACTATCAACAGAACTGAATGGAACATTAACTACAACAACGAAGAGTCTGAAATTGCAAAAACTGCAAAAGACAAAGTTATCAGCAACAACATCGAAATCAAACTTGATATTAAAGCTAAAAAATAACTTTTTCATAGATTTTTAAATGTTGATTTTAGAACTTTGCTCTACTAAAGAGCAAAGTTTTATTTTTATAAAAAACAACCATGACGCTCAGAGAAGATTTTTCACGTGCCTTGTCCGACTATTATCCGAAAGACGAAATCGACACTTTCTTTTTTATGATTTTAGAAAAGATTGCCAACTGCACCAAATCTGACTACATACTCAACCCTAATATTGGTCTTAATCCTGAGCAAATCTGTTTTTTTGAACAAAGTATCGCTCAATTAAAACAATACCAACCCATTCAGTACATATTGGGCTACGCGTACTTCTATGATTCAAAATTTGTGGTTAATCCGAATGTACTTATACCCAGACCCGAAACCGAAGAACTTGTCGATTGGATTGTACAAACTCACCAACACAAAAGACAACTTCGTATTCTGGACATCGGCACTGGTAGTGGAGCTATAGCCATCAGTTTATCAAAAAAACTTGATGCAAAGGTATTTGCCTTTGACATTTCAGAAGAGGCACTTGAAGTATCCCAACGCAATGCCGATTACAACAATTGTTTTGTACATTGGATCAAATTTGACATTCTGAATGATATTTGGAAAGGTGAATCATTTGATGTTATCGTGTCAAATCCGCCGTATGTACGTGAATGCGAAAAAGAACAGATGCAACCTAATGTATTGAATTACGAACCTCACTTGGCCTTGTTTGTTCCTGACCAAGACCCTCTAAAATACTACAAGTCAATAGCCCAATTTGCCGCAACACATCTCAAAAAAGACGGTTATCTTTTTTTGGAAATCAATCAATATCTTGCATCGGAAACCTTAGATGTTGTCCAAAAACATTTTTCTGAATGTATTTTAAAAAAAGATCTCTTTGATAATTACCGAATGATTCTTGCCACAAACACCTCTGGCCCAACCCTATAACTCCATTCGAAAATTCGTACGTATTTGGTATTTGTCCATCACACATTTCCGAGTTTAAATCTGTCTTTTCAACGTATAATTGAAATGAACCTGTATTTTTTAATCTACTTTTTATATATTTGCCAAAAATCAATTTTATGAATAAATGGAAAAGAGCATATTTGTTGGTGGTAATCATCAATATAGCTTACATCGTTTTTTTCTATATTTTATCATTATTATACTCAAAATAAATGCACTATATTGATTGGCTTATCCTAATTTCGGTATTGCTTTTCATCGTTTTGTACGGAAGTATAAAAGCAAAAGGCAGTAATTCGGTAAAGGAATACATCTTGGGTAACAATCAAACCCCTTGGTATATCATTGGCATCTCGGTTATGGCAACCCAAGCCAGTGCCATAACCTTTTTGTCTACCCCAGGACAGGCCTATCATGACGGAATGGAATTTATACAGTTTTATTTCGGACAACCTCTGGCTATGCTGGTGGTTTGTATGATATTCATTCCTATTTATCACAGGCTCAAAGTATATACAGCCTACCAATATTTAGAGGAACGCTTCGATTCCAAATCCAGATTTTTTACGGCTTCTCTATTTTTAATCTCAAGAGGGCTTTCTACTGGTTTTACCATTTACACCCCTTCGATAGTGCTTTCCACGATATTGGGGTGGGATTTAATTTTGCTCAACATTGCCATAGGCACTTTGGTAATTCTGTATACGGTAATAGGAGGAACTAACGGCGTGAATCTGACTCAAAAATACCAAATGTACATCATTACTATCGGAATGATATTTATCTTCGGATACTTGCTCTATCAATTGCCCTCGGAGGTAACCCTCACAAATGCCTTTCAGATAGCAGGAATTAACAACAAAATGCAGGTAATTGATTTTTCAGTAGACTTCGAAAATCCTTACACCTTTTGGAGTGGAATAACAGGAGGATTTTTCTTGGCACTTTCCTATTTTGGCACTGATCAATCACAGGTAGGCAGATATCTCAGTGGTAAATCTGTACGAGACAGTCGATTAGGGTTATTATTCAATGCGGTTATCAAATTGCCATTTCAGTTTTTTATCCTTTCGATTGGTATACTGATATTTGTGTTTTTTCAATTTCACCATTCTCCCCTGCATTTTAATCCCGTAGCCACAGATGCGGTAATGAAATCTCAGTATGCCGACCAATACCAATCATTGGAACGCAAACTCGAAAATATTTTGGAACAAAAAATAGAATACACGCTCAAATATGCAAATCAATTAGAGAACAACTACGACAACAGTACTTTACAGCAAAAAATTACTTCTTTGGGGTTACAAGAAAAAGAACTCCGAGAACAGGCCAAAGAACTCATTGTCAAATCAGAACAAAAAAGCCAAAGCAACGACAAAGATTATGTATTGGTTTATTTTATACTGCACTTCCTGCCCAAGGGAATTGTCGGATTGCTCCTTGCCGTGATTATTTCGGCTGCCATGTCTTCTACGGCAGCTTCTCTTAACGCTTTAGCTGCCACTACTACTATGGATTTATACAAAAAAACAAACAAAGACAACAATTCTGCTCATCTTGTAAAGGTTACCAAAATATTTACCATAATATGGGGCGTTCTGGCCATTACTTTTGCCTGTTATGCCACCTTGTTTGAAAACCTTATCCAACTTGTAAACATTTTAGGTTCAATATTTTACGGTGTAATTCTTGGGGTGTTTTTGGTTGGATTTTTCTTAAAAAAGGTAAATGGCACAGCACTGTTTTACGGAGCTATCCTGTCGCAAATCATTGTAATAGTGGTATTTGCCTTAAAAATAATAGGATATTTGTGGCTTAATGTAATTGGAGCTATTGCCGTAATTTTGCTTTCTTTTATTTTGGAACTCATCATCAACTCCAGAAAAAAACTTTCTAAATAATTTATTTTTCCGTACCTTTGAAAAAATAACATTTTATATATCATGAAAAAAATCAGTACATTACTACTAACTTTGTTCCTTTGCACCATATTGACGCAGTGTAAAAATCCAAAACAAGATTCGGAAAACACCACTCCCAAATCTGAAGTAATAACAATAACAGACACTAAAGGCAATGTTTCAGAATTTGAAAAAAGTCCTCAAAAAGTAGTTGCACTATACGAACCTCTGTTAGAACTGATTTATATGCTCGATGTAGAGTCTACCTTGGTGGGCATTCCGAGCAAAATGTACACCAACAAAGATAGCTACACTTACTTTGGCTTAATCGATGACCGCATCAAGGACAAAACCCTTGCCACACCTGGCGATTTTGAGGTTGCAAACCTTGAAAGTATTGTTGCCCTACAGCCCGATTTGGTATTGGCTTATGACCTTCCTGAAGGTATTATCGAAAGTCTGCGTTCGATGAATATCAATGTATACATCGGCAAATCCGAAACTTACAACGACATTCAAAAAGAAACTCAAGATTTGAGTCTTATTTTTAACAAAGAAGAAAGAGGTAAACAATTATTGGATTTTGTTGCCACAGAATTTCAAAAATTCAAAGACGAGGTCAAAGACAAGGAGCAAAAGTCAGCTTACTTTTCGTGGGCTAACGGTCGGATATTCTCGACCACAGGAACAGCAAGTATGATGCACCAATGTTTGGTGTTTGGTGGGGTGAACAACGTATGTACTACCGAAATGGATCAGGCTAATATCAATCCCGAAACGCTACTATCTTGGAATCCAGACGTGATTTATATGTGGAACGACAGCCCTGAACTGTTCTACCAACACAAACAACTAGTTCAAATCAATGCCATCAAGTCCAAATCGGTTTACAACCTGATTCCGATGTTTTTGTACAATCCGCACACGCTCAAATCGGTGCTTACTACCTTAAGAATACAAAACTGGGCATATCAGATTCGAACCGAAGACGAAGTACAATCTTTATTGAAATCTTATCTTGAAATGCTTTACGGAAAAGAAAAAGCCGACAAATTAACTATTCATTTATAAAAATATCAATGAGCAAGAATTTAAAATCCTTTCTTTTTTATTTTCTGCCGCTCCCCACCATATTTGTATCGTTATTTGTTGGTTCGAGTGATCAGGCATCTCTTTCTGAATACGTTATTTTTCTGTACAAACAAATAGCATCTATCCCTTTAAGCGTTTCAGAAGCAAATTCGTGGGATATGATGAACAACATCATACTCAACATTCGGTTGCCTAGGGTTTTGCTCACATTTTTCATTGGGGCAGCACTATCTACCTCTGGGGTTGTATTACAGGCTGTACTTCGGAATCCGCTTGTAGATTCGTACATACTCGGTATTTCTGCCGCTGCTGCCTTCGGAGCTTCAATTTCGTTGCTTTTTGATATTTTGACCACTCCAATTATGGCTTTTTTGTTCGGAATTATATCCGTGGTTATTACTTATTTGGTTGCTTACCAAAAAGGTTCTTACACCATTGTTTCGGTGGTTTTGGCAGGAATGATTGTATCGGGTATTTTTACCGCCCTACTCAGCGTAGCCCAATATATTTCCAATCCATTCAAACTCTCCGCCATACTTCAATGGACTTTGGGCAGACTCAATGCCATTACGTGGGAGGAGTTTAAAACCGACTCTATTCCTATTACAATTGGGCTGTTGGTAATCTATATTTTGCGATGGCGACTCAACATTTTGGCTCTTGGCGATGAAGCTGCCAAAGCCGTGGGTGTAAATCCCACCACTGACAAGGTTGTACTTATAGGCATCGTTACACTAATGACCGCCACCTCCGTAGCAACAGCAGGAATAATCAGTATGTATGGTTTGTTTCTGCCCCATATCGTCCGAATGATTATAGGGGCAGACCACAAAAAACTCGTTGTCGGCTCAATGCTTTTCGGAGGGACTTTCCTTTTGATAATTGATAATTTTTCTCGCTCCCTATTTGAGTTTGAAATCCCTGTGGGGGTGTTTACGATGATATTGGGAGGTGTTTATTTTATTTATTTGATGAAACAAAACAAGCTAAATTGGAACTGATGTCAAACAACGCTATTGAAATCAAAAATCTTTATTTTTCTTATGAAAACAAAAGTATTTTGAGCAATCTAAACGCCCATTTCCCAACAGCCAATTTCTCGGTACTACTAGGCGTGAATGGTTGTGGAAAATCTACACTGATGAAAATTTTGGCAGGATTACTACGCCCTTCCAAAGGACAAATTACCTTCTTTGACAAGATAGCCTCTGAGATGAACGCACAACAAAAAGCCCAAACTGTTGGCTTCCTATCTCAAGATTTTCAATCTGTATTTCCATTAAGTGTTCAGGATATCCTCCTTACAGGACGAGGTGCTTTCTCTAGATTTGATTTTTCTAAAAAAGATACATCAATTGTACAAACTATAGCCCAAAAACTCGATTTAGAACCTCTGTTACAAGAGCCTTTCAACACCCTTTCGGGCGGACAACAACAACGCGTACTCATAGGCCGAATATTGGTGCAAAATCCTAAAATTATCATTTTGGACGAACCCACCAATCACCTCGATATTTACCACAAACACCAACTCCTAAAATATCTCAAAACACTTACCCTCGAAGGGTATACCATTATAGCGGTAATGCACGACCCTACCCTTGCCTATCAGTATGCTGATTATGTTTATTTTATACAAAATTCAATCATTACACCAACAAACACCCTCCAACCGATTAATTTAGAACTCATCAACAATGTGTTCGGAACCGAATTCGTATCTCTTTATCACAACAACCAACCCTTTATTGTTTCCAAAAAAATATAACTTCCAACATTTCCTTATTTAGAATCATTAAAACAAATTCTCCTAAGTATTGCTTTTATTTCTTTTTGTCTATATTTGCAAAAGTGTGAATATAACTTTCAGGTATTAAATATGTTTGTTTCTCAAAACATTTCACAAGGCACTATTAACAATATGTTTTGTATATTTAATATCTTTTAAGAATATTCGGAACACTTATTGTTACTCTTTTTTATTTATATCTATATATAAAAAGCGTAATATATTTTGAAAAATAGAATTATATAGTACTTAGATATGAGATTAACACCAAGAGAAATTGAAAAGTTGCTTTTGCATCAGGCAGGAGAGCTTGCTGCCAAAAGACTGAAAAGAGGGGTAAAACTGAATTACCCAGAGTGTATAGCCTACATTTCGAGCGAACTGATGGAAGCCGCAAGAGATGGCAAGATGACCGTAGCCGAAATGATGGAATGGGGAACAAAATTGCTTACCAGAAATCAAGTGATGGAAGGTGTCCCTGAGATGATTCACGATGTACAAATTGAGTGCTTATTCCCTGACGGAAATAAGTTAGTAACTGTTCACAACCCTATTAGATAATGAAAAGAGAAAATAAAGATAAAAATACTACTGCCGTAAGCAACGCACCAAAATCTGCAATGATTCCTGGACAAATTATCTTGAAAAAACAAGATATTGCTTGTAATGTTGGAAAAAAAGTTACTTCTATTGAAGTGAAAAATGTAGGAGATAGACCTATTCAGGTAGGTTCTCACTATCATTTCTTTGAGGTGAATAAAAAATTACAGTTTAATAGAGCAGAAGCGTATGGTATGCGTCTGAATATTCCTGCGAGTACTGCGGTGCGTTTTGAACCAGGAGAAAGCAAAAAAGTAAACCTCGTGGAAATAGGAGGTAGCAAAATCGTTTATGGACATAATAATCTTGTAAACGGGGCACTTTCTGAGGAAAATAAAGCGGCAGCTGTAGTGAAAGCGAAAGAATTAGGCTTTTTGTAATTTTTAACTTCAAAGAAAAATAATTATGTCAGATAATAAATTAGAAAATCAAAATAATGAGCTTGAAGCTCAAAATAACAGACCCGATGCCGATACAGGAGGATGGTCTCGTAGAGATTTTATCAAGGTAGTAGGAGTAGCCACTGCTGGAGTTTCTCTGATGGGCATCAGTCCCCTTTTAGCACAAAATGCTAATGATGTATGCGTAGAAAATGGAAATCTTTATGTGAAAAGAGAATTGTACGCCAGCCTTTTTGGTGCTACCACGGGCGATAAAATCCGATTGGCAGATACGGAACTTTTCATCGAAATAGAGAAAGATTTCCAAACTTATGGTGAGGAAAATAAATTCGGTGGTGGTAAAACCATCCGTGATGGTATGGGACAATCGGCTACCGTATTAGACAAAGATTGTTTAGATATGTGCTTATTGGGTGCTACTATTGTAGACCACTGGGGAATAGTAAAGGCAGATATTGGAATTAAAGATGGTAAAATTGTAGGTATCGGTAAGGCTGGAAATCCAGATACGCAAGATGGCGTAACCCCAGGAATGATTATTGGCCCTGCAACGGAGGTACATGGTGCTTGGGGATATATCGTAACTGCTGGGGGGATAGATACACACATTCACTACATCTGTCCAGAATTGGTAGAGACGGCGTTGTATAGTGGTGTTACTACGCTTGTAGGGGGCGGTACAGGTCCTAATGACGGTACCAATGCCACTACGGTAACAGGGGGGAAACACTTTATGCGTAGGATGTTAGAATCTTCGGAAGGAATGCCTATTAATACCGCTTTTTTCGGAAAGGGAAATGCAACTAATTTTGAAGCACAGGCAGAAATGATTAAAGCAGGAGCTTGTGGTACTAAAATTCACGAAGACTGGGGAACTACACCTGCCGCAATAGATATGGCACTTAGCGTAGCCGATAAATACGATGTTCAGGTGGCGATACACTCTGATACGCTAAATGAAGCAGGATATTTGGAAGACACTATGAAAGCCATTGGTGATAGAGTGATTCACTCTTTCCACACCGAGGGTGCTGGTGGAGGACACGCTCCAGATATTATGAAGATAGCTCAGTATCCGAATGTAATTCCTGCATCTACTAACCCTACCAAGCCTTATACCATCAATACGGCAGCAGAACATTTGGATATGCTTATCGTGTGCCACCACTTAGATAAAAATTCTAAAACCGATTTAGCGTTTGCAGATTCTCGTATCCGCCCTTCCACCATTGCAGCGGAAGATATTCTTCAAGATATGGGAGCATTGTCTATTATGAGTTCTGACTCTCAGGCAATGGGTAGAATAGGAGAAGTGATTACCAGAACTTGGCAAACGGCTCATAAGATGAAAATCCAAAGAGGTGCATTGCCAGAGGAAAAGGGTAAAGATAATGACAACTACCGTGTAAAAAGATATGTCTCTAAATATACCATTAACCCTGCCTTGGCACATGGTATGGCAGAATACATCGGGTCTATTGAAGTAGGTAAAATCGCTGACTTGGTAATCTGGAAGCCAGAAATGTTTGGGGTAAAGCCAGAAATTATCTACAAGGCAGGAATGATTGTAGCCTCTAAAATGGGAGACCCTAATGCATCTATTCCTACGCCGCAACCGATTATTTATCGTAAATCGTTTGGTTCTTTAGGTAAGGCACTTACACAAACTTCGTTCAACTTCGTTTCACAAATTTCCATAGAAAGCGGAACCATTGCTTCTTATGGTCTTAGTAAAACTTGTTTACCTGTAAAAGGTTGTAGAACCGTGCGTAAGAAAGATTTGATTCATAATAATGCGATGCCGAAAATTGATATTGACCCAGAAACTTATGAGGTGCTTATCGATGGGCAAAAAGCAACTTGCGAACCATTAGCAGTACTTCCGATGGCACAGCGTTATTTATTATTCTAAATGCAATAAAAAGTTTTAGGAATGAGAAACAAATGGTGATATTAATATCACCATTTGTTTCATAAAATCATCTTTTTCAATTCACTATATGCTATGTTCTATTTTATCAAATCCAATTATTTATTAACGCCTTTATTTTTATTTATGGGAATCTGGATTCACGCTCAGGAAAATACAGAAAATGTGAAAATCATTTACAATAAAGAAAATATTCCTATAAGCGTGGAGACCTCTATGCCTAAAATAAAGAATAACATTCAAAAAGTGTACAAAGGCATTTACAAGGACGGAAAACCTTATGAAGGATATTTTTTGATAGAAATTCCAGAACTCGAAGGAATGTATCATTATTATCAGTACTATGAAAAAGGGGAACTGAAAAAACAATATTCTTATGATTTTATAAAACAAATTTCTAATGAAGAGGATAACGATGAATTCTTAGAAGGAGGAGAAATGTTTTTTATTCAAGAAACCACCTTTGAAAATGGCAAACCTAAAAATGGAAGTGTAATTTATCCTCCTTATAAAGAAAAATCTGGCATTGCTGTTCCTATTGTAATCTATAAAGATTTTAAACCTCAAATGGTATTTTTGGATGTTTTTGGAATACATTACGCAAATAGGCTAATTTTTGAATATCACAACCAAACGATTCGTGTTTCCGCTGTTAAGGAGAATGAAAAATGGATTGTCAAAAAGAAAGACAATTGGATATACATAAAATCTGCAGATAAGGAGGCTACTGATAGATTTTTAACTGTTACCGAAGGAACTCCCCATTCTTTTTCGATTTATTATGTAGAAAATGGCATTGTAAAACAAGAAAATTTTCTATTACCACAGGACGGGAATTACAGTAAAGATGGAACTATTACCACATTGTCGAACCATCTTCCAATAAGAACTTCAAAAACTATTGAAGCGTTTTTTAATGAATTGGTTCAAATAATTCAAGAAAAAGGTTTGGCTGATTTAGAAGAATTTGGAGAAAAATTTAATAAAATTGAACAAACTGAAATACTATTCTATATGCTGTACAATGGAGAAGGAATAGCAGAAGAGGGCTGTAAAGTGCTATCGCTTTCGGAAGGCGGTTACTTATTACAATGTTATACAGCAACGAGAGCAATTTTTTCCAAAAAAGTAAAATCATCAGACGAAATAAATGTAGAGGAGATTAAGAAAATAATGTATGGCACATTCAGCCCACAAAGGTAACTTTTAAGGAAAACAGATAAAAAAGGTGATTTTGATTTAATGAACACTTTGTCAAAGTCTTAAAACTTTGACAAAGTGCCTCAAGGATTTTAAAACTAAACAACAATAAAGAATGATTCTTGTACACCAAATTTGCCCCAAAATAAACACTCAAGGTTTGCAAAAGCATACCTTTGAAATTGAGTGGTACGAGGCGGCGAAAACGATTATGAGAAAAAAAACCGATTTGGGACTGGAAATTGGTATCAAAAAAAACAACAGAACCCCCTTGCAAGACGGAGACATCTTGTATTGTGATAATGAAATTTTTGTGGAAGTGGCTATAAAACCTTGTGATTGTATTGTGGTTCGTCCGAGGAATATGACCGAAATGGGCATCGTGTGTTTCGAGATAGGAAATATGCACTTGCCTATTTATATCGATGAAAATCAGTCCGTAAACATCGCTTACGAAGTTCCGCTGTACGATTTTCTGTTGCGAAATAATTACGACACCAGCATAGAACACAAAAAACTTTTGCAAACGCAAATGCTTACACTTCACCAAATTAAACGATAATTCTGTATGCAAAAATTACTTACACTCTTACAAATCAACGATTCTATGTTCCCTATTGGGGGATTTACCCATTCGTATGGTTTGGAGACTTATATCAATAAGAATTTGGTTAAAGATGCCGAATCATCAAAAAAATATGCCGAAAATATGCTCAAATATAGTGTCTTCTACAACGATGCTGCATTTTTAAACCAAGTATATAGAGATTTTTCTAAACGAAAAGTTTGGAAAAAATGGGAGGAATTAGACCAATTGGTTACGGCACTCAAAGCCCCTTATGAAATTCGTGAAGCCAGCCGAAAACTCAGTATCCGATTTCTGAAAACAGCCTTGGAACTCAAATCTTACGACTTCTGTGCAAAATATTTGGAAGCCATTCAGAAAGGGACGCTTACAGGGCATTATCCGTTGGCGTTTGGCTTGTATGCTTTATCGGCAGAAATCAGCCGAGAGGAAGCACTCACAGCATTTTATTATAACACGCTAAACGGAATTGTTACCAACTGTGCCAAGGCGGTACCTATCAGCCAGATACACGGACAAAAGATTCTGTTTGAACTCCAACCCCTTATCGAGGAGTTGGTAGCCAAGCAAAATTCCATCACCGAAGACGAATTGGGATTGTGTTGTATAGGACAAGAAATCCGCTGTATGCAACACGAAAAACTCTACACAAGAATTTATATTTCGTAAATTTAACAATATTAAAATTTTATAGCATATTATGGAAAAAACATATGTAAAAATAGGCGTTGCAGGTCCTGTAGGCTCTGGGAAAACCGCCCTTATAGAAGCCCTTACCAGAATTATGAGTGAGGAGTATAGCATTGGTGTAGTTACCAATGACATCTATACCAAAGAAGATGCCCAGTTTATGATTAAAAACTCTAAACTGCCCGAAAGCAGAATCCGTGGGGTGGAAACTGGAGGTTGTCCGCATACGGCAATTCGTGAGGACGCTTCGATGAACCTCGAGGCAGTAGAGGATTTAGTAGCACAACACCCTGATATTCAGTTAGTATTTATAGAAAGTGGTGGCGATAATTTGGCAGCGACTTTCTCGCCTGATTTGGCAGATGTTACCATATTTGTAATCGATGTGGCAGAGGGAGAGAAAATCCCAAGAAAAGGTGGACCAGGCATCACGCGTTCGGATTTGTTGCTTATTAATAAAATCGATTTAGCACCGTATGTAGGGGCGAGTTTGGAGGTAATGGAAGCTGATGCCAAACGAATGAGGGGCGAAAAACCTTTCATTAAAACCAATCTTAAAACCAAAGAAGGATTGGACGAGGTCATCGCTTGGATTAAGAAATATGCACTCTTAGAACAGTAAAAAATGAATATCAATAAGGACAATTCGCTCAATAGCCTCATCCAGCTTTCTTGCCGAAGAGAAGGTGAGAGAACCTATTTGGACGACCGCTACTTTGACATTCCCTACAAACTTACCCATTACGGAAATCCACTATTTACGGATTATCTGGAAATGATTCTGATGAGTGCTTCGCCAGGGATTATGGAGGGAGATTTACTGAATCTGAAAGTCCATTGTAAGGAAGGAGCAGCAATGAAATTCTATACCCAGTCGTATAACAAAATTCATCAGATGCCGCACGGGAAACCTGCCGTGCAAACTTGTGATTATCAGCTGGATGAAAACGCCAAACTGCAATACATTCCGCATCCTACTATTCCGTATGCCAACTCTATTTTTGTGGCGAAAAACAATATTCACCTCAAAAAAACATCGCACTTGATTTGGGGCGACATTATCAGCGGTGGGCGTATCCATTCAGGGGAACGATTTGCACTAAAATCCTATCATACACAGACCAAAGTGTTTATGGACGAAAAACTCATTTTGCTCGATAATCAAAAAATAGAACCCGAAACACAACCTGTGGAAGACTTGCTGTTTTTTGAAGGGTATACCCATCAGGGAACACTACTTATCATCAGTAAATATGCCGATGATTTTAAAAAGGAATTGGACGAAATCCTTTTGGAACAATTCACCGATTCGGATTATGGATTTACCCAATGTACTGAAAATGCCCTGATGATTAGAATTATGAGCAATAGTGGTGATGGCATTCACGATTGGTTGATGAACATCGGAAATATGGCGTGGAGTTTTATCGAATACAAGGAGAAACAAGACCAAAAAGCCCAAGAAATAGCCAGTGAAGCGGAAAAAGAAGAGCAAAATTTGGTAGAAACTCAAGAGGAACCTAAGGAAATTATGGCACCCGAGCCAAAGAAAGCCACAGCGAAAACAAAGAATACCGCTAAAAAATCTTCTAAAGTTACTAAGAAGAAAAAGAAGACTAACAACTAATTCTTGGCTTCGCTCAGTATAACAAAAAGTAAGTCAAAACCTAAAAATAAAAACGATGCACGAAGTTTCCATAGTAAGAGATATTATCCAAAATCTGGAAGACCATTACAAAGACCGATTTTCCGAAATTGCTACCGTGAAGATAGAGGCAGGACTCCTGTGTAATGTTCAGCCTATCCTGATTCAGAATGCCTTTGAGGCCTTGCGTATGGAAGACCCCAAACTGGATAATATCGATTTACAAGTGGTACTGTTGCCTATCATTGCCCATTGTAAAAATTGTGATGAGGATTTTGAAGTAAAATTTCATAAATTTGTTTGCTCAAAATGCGATACCCCATCGAGAGACATCGTGCAGGGCGAAGAGCTAAGAATCAGTAGGGTAGAGTTTTTTTAAGAAATAAAATTGTGAAAAAATTAGAAAGATTAAAAAAATATCACGCACAAGGAATGCGAAGTTTTAATCATTTAATCTTTAAATCATTGAATCATTTAATATAAATAAAATTATGACAACCAAACCAAAAAGTAACCAGATGCCAGTAGGCTCTGTACAATGTGATAATACCACACTCAACCTTTTGAAAGCCAATGATTTTGTAGCAAAAGCCATTCGTGAGCGTTTGCCACATCTGTTGGTAGTAAACATCTGTTCTTCGCCAGGGAGTGGAAAGACTACTTTGCTCCAAGAAACAGGACGCAGACTGGGCAAAGAGTTGAACCTTGCGGTACTCGTGGGCGACCCCGAAACGGAAAGAGATGCCGTAAGGCTGAAAGAAGCAGGACTCAATGCCTTGCAAATCGTAACGGGGGGTATGTGCCACATTGAGGCTCAGATGGTACTTCAGGCGTTAGACCATATTAACCTCGAAGGTACGGATATTCTTTTTATTGAAAATGTAGGGAATTTACTTTGTCCTTCGGCTTTTGACCTTGGGGAAGATGCCAGAGTAACGCTCTTGGCTTCGACCGAAGGAGATGACAAACCGAAAAAGTACCCGAGAATGTTCCTAACCAGCGAATTGATGCTTGTTTCCAAAGCAGACCTGTTGCCTTATGTTCCTTTCTCTGTGGAAGCCGTTACCAAAGATGCCAGAGAAGTCAATCCTGATTTGGAAGTCATCAGCATCAGTACCCTCAAAGGCGATGGACTCGATGAATGGTGTGATTGGCTCAAAAAACAATTGGCAAAAAAGAGAGGTAAATAATTTTTTCTTTCAAATACTTTAAATTCCAGAACTTTGTCAGAGTCTCTGATTTTGACAAAGTTTTTTTTAAAAATTAAAAATTATTTTTCAACCTAAGAAAACGATATATCGGCGTAAAAAAATAATACAATGGCAGTACAAAA
>JAUMYH010000099.1 GCA_030528745.1 Bacteroidota bacterium | reverse complement strand
CATAAATATCTGATAGATTGACCATTACCGATTTGTATCCCAAATGTTTTAAAGGCACATAACTCAAATCGAAATGAACCCCCTCGATAAGCAAATCGGTTGAGACGACCATTTTCTTTTCCTTAAAGTCAATCACAGCCGCATCATCGCCTATACTTTTTAGGGTAGAAACCTGCTTGGGGGCAAAAGATTGGGTCAGATGTTCAATTAATCCAAATTCGCCCAAATCGGAAAGTGACGTTCGTTTATTCATATCACAAAAAATATATTAAAAATGAAATTGAAGTCATTACCTGTTTTATACTTTGTTCTTTTCCTTACAGAAAACAATATGAAATCACTCTAAAAGGAAGACCACTTAATTTGTGTAACTATTTGATTTATAAGCTCTCCATTTCTCTATACAGAGGGTCATATCCAGAGGTAATTCACTACTGAATTCTAAATACTCTTCGGTAATGGGATGTTGAAAACCGAGTGTTTTGGCGTGCAAGGCCTGACGAGGCAATACGGAAAAACAATTTTCAACGAATTGTTTGTATTTGGCAAAGGTAGTGCCTTTTAAAATTTTATGTCCTCCGTATCGTTCATCGTTGAAAAGCGTATGCCCTATGTGTTTGAGATGTACGCGAATTTGGTGCGTTCTGCCTGTTTCTAACTTACACGAAATTAGGGTAACATATCCGAAACGCTCTAAAACGTTGTAGTGCGTAACGGCTTCTTTTCCGTGACTTCCATCAGGGAAAACGTCCATTTGCAATCTATCTTTTAAATGCCTGCCAATATGCCCCGCGATGGTGCCTTCGTCTTGCTCTACATTCCCCCAAACAAGGGCGATATACTCTCGTTCAGTAGTTTTGTGAAAGAATTGTTGCGCCAAATGATTCATTGCGAATTCCGTTTTGGCGATGACTAATAATCCACTGGTATCCTTATCAATACGATGTACCAAACCTGGTCGGTTACTGCTATTATTGGGCAAATTATCGAAATGATAAATCAAAGCGTTAATGAGCGTTCCGCTGTAATTTCCGTGACCAGGGTGAACAACCATTCCTGCGGGTTTATTCACTACCAAAAGATGTTCGTCTTCATAAACGATATCAATGGGTATGTTTTCAGGCGTTAGAAGATACTCGTGCGGCGGATGTGCAAACATTACCTTAACTTCATCGTTTGCCTTTACTCTATGGTTAGATTTTACGGCAACGCCATTTACAAAGATGTTTCCTTGCTTTGCTGCCTGTTGCACCTTGTTACGCGTGGCATTCTCGACAAAATTCATCAGAAATTTATCCACTCGGAGTGGCTCCTGACCTTTGCCCGCCTTAAAGCTGTAATGTTCGTAAAGTTCGTCTTCTTTTTCTAAATCTTCGTATTCTTCCATCTATTGGTCTTGTAATTCCTCAATAGGTATAACTATCTGATTATCAGCGATGCTATCTTTTGATTTTTCAAATCCGTTTCCGCAAATCAAATCCACCTTTGAAGTTTTAATAAGTTGTTCACCAGGTTCGATTTTTTTACCCTTGTAAGCCAATTCAAGTACCATATCTTTGCCTATATTGTCGATATAAGAAACCTCACCCACTTCGAGTCCTACGGCTTTGAGAGTAGCTTCGGCACTTCGGCGAGTGATTTGTATTATTTTAGGTATGGTCACTTTCCGATAGCCCGAAGGATTTATGGTCAGATAAATTTTGCGATTTTCTTTAACGTGTTCTGCTGCTTCGGGGCTTTGGCTAATTACCGAATAGGCAGGAAATTTTGGGTCATAATTGGTTGAATCAAGCACCTCAAAACGCAGTTTATTCTCTTTCAAAATAAAATCTACTTCGGTGAGTGTCTTTCTTGAAAGGTCAGGAACAACAATATACTGACCGTGGTTTGTCCAACTTTTCAAAAATTGCAATATTATCAAAACAAGGACTACCAAAACCACAACCGCCAAAATAAAATGTTTGAGCAATCCTTTGGAAATTTGTCTAATCATAATTCATTAAAAATCAAATATTTATCTTCTACTTTTTTTTTCGTCCATTAAATTAAACGCCACAGATTGGGTCAATGACAAACAAAGGCTAAACAGCAGAGCCCCAAAAAATCCGTTTACTTTAAACCCACTAACCAATTCGGCAGTCAATAAAATAATCGCCGCGTTAATCACAAACATAAACAATCCCAAAGTGAGAATCGTAATGGGTATGGAAATAAACTCCAATACGGGCTTGACCAGCACATTTAAAATAGAGAGAACAAAAGCCACCATAATTGCCGAAAAATAATTGTCAATATACACATTTGGCAAAAGATTTCCCAACAAAAATATGATAATTGCCGTCAGTAATAAACTTATAATGTACCTCATAGTTGAAACAAAGTTATTTAAAATTCAGTTGCACCCAAGGGCTTTTCGGATTTTTCAGCAATTCTTGGGCAATGTTCATTATTGTTTCATTATAACATCCTTTTCCGCCCCACATTCCTCGACCGATGACATAACTTTTCGAAAACTCTTCCCACGTATCGAAATTTTGGGTGGCCAGTTCGTAAGCTCGGTTAATATAATCCCAAGCCTCATTTTCAGAAATATAACCAACATCGAAACACAATCTACTCAAAAACACCAAACGCCCACAATCCCAACCTATATTGCCATAGCGTAATAATTCTTCTTTGGTTGAAATAATATTATTTTGGAGCAACTCCTGCCAAGTTTCTTGCAAATGAATCAGCTGTTGATACGCTTTTTGTGTATCTTCTTCATAAGTCTGACTATTTTGATCAAAACCAGACAGAATAATGTGCTCTTGTTCTTTGTTATCGGTTTCATCATAGGCTTTTAAAACCACATTAAAATAATAACGAAATCCTTTTTCTTGTAAGTAATTTAAGGTATCTTTTGCCTGAATTGTATTGCTAATATCCCACCATTTTGATAATAACTTTTTGATGTCGGACTTTGCCAAACCCGTTTTCAAAGAATTGATGTAAGCAGTTTGTTGCTCACTATAAAGTGCTCCGATAGCTATTTTTCGGTATTGTTCTTGATTTTCCGTAGCATTTTTATTCAAATAAATACTACTCAACAATCCTTTCGTTATTTTTTTTGCTTTTCTAACCAATGGGATTACTTTCCAAAAGAGCAAATAAATAGCCATTGCCCCCAACACGTAATATAATACATACATTTCCATATTCTATTTTTTTGATTATTTTTTACTACCTCGTTATTAATAACGAACAATCCGAGCATTGCCCATTGTCCATATGAAAAATTGCTATTTGTTCCTTGCTTCAATCCACTTACGGGCATTGACGAAGGCTTCCACCCAAGGCGAAACCTCGTCGTGGCGATTTTCAGGATAGTTTGCCCAATTCCACTGAAAAACAGAACGTTCGATGTGCGGCATCGTTACCAAGTGGCGTCCTGTTTTGTCACAGAGCATCGCCGTATTGTAGTCCGAGCCGTTCGGATTGGCAGGATAGCCCTCATAGGCGTATTTCGCTACGATATGATACTCATTTTCAGCCATTGGCAGGTGGAATTTCCCTTCGCCGTGCGAAATCCAAACGCCCAAAGT
>JAUMYH010000098.1 GCA_030528745.1 Bacteroidota bacterium | reverse complement strand
TGACTAAAATCTTGATGCAATTTCACCGAAAACTGCAACCGCCCTTGCGCCTTTTCCACCATTCCTTGCAAGGCTTTCGCTCCTATCGGCGCATGAAAGGTGCTATTGATTTCAATCGCATCATAGTGCTGGCTATAAACTGCCAAAAACTCAGTTTTGTCTGTGCCAAAGGGGTACAGTGTCCCGATTAAGTCCGTATCGCTATATCCGCCTGTGCCGAGGTAAATATGAGGAGTGTGCATAGGTTTGTTTGTGTTAAGTGAAAATGGAATTAGTGTAGAGGGAATTAGGGAAAAGGCAAGAGGAGAGTTTGTGAGTAATCTATTAATAGGAATGGATGGCGCTCGCCTTTGACGAGCGTCATCGGGTCAGGAATGCCACACTTTAGAAAATGAAGCACTTCTAGATAAAGGGGCGCATTGAGGCACTTTGATTTTTACTTTCATCGGAAAAGGAAAATCAACTCCAAGTAAAAGGGCCTCTCCTTGCCCGAGTACAGGTAAAAAAGCAGCTGAGCGATTATCGATGGAGCCAACTGCTTTCTTTACAATTTCCTGATCTTTCTCATTAGTTAATCGATGAACAATCAATGTCCCAATTTGGCTTAAAACATCTTCTGGAATATCTCTTGGTCGCTGTGTTGCCATCACTAGACTTAAACCATATTTTCTCCCTTCTTTTGCAATATCTCCAAAAGCGGTAAGATTCATTTTACTGATGTCATCACCAATAGATTTATTTAAAAATTGATGAGATTCATCAATAAAAACAAGCAATGGATTTTCATAGCTAATATCACCTTTGCGAGCACAATCTAATAATTTACGACCGATGGTATTAACTAATATTTCCCTTGCATTTGCTTCAAATGGAACAAAAGAGAGGTCAAGCCGTATTATTGAACTTGTTTGAGCTTCGCATAGCTTATCTATGATATCAGGTATCTTAGTCAGCTTCGGATCGCTATCTAACATCCATTTTAAGTGAGGATTATTTTGCATAGCTTTAATACGAGATATTAGGCTGAGGCAATACCCTACATCAGCATCTGATTTTCCTCCCCATTTTGTAGGATCTTGGATTCGATTTGTAAGACCTGTGGGCCATACACATTCTTCTACAATTTGATCCGCTAATGAACAAAAGCTCCAAGGAATCATAGTAAAGTTTTGATTCATATTTCTAATTGCGGTTTCAAATGGTAATTTTAATTTTTCAGCCTTTTCTAGATTATAACTAGGAGTTATTGATAAATTATGGCCTTGTCGATTCCAATAACATGCAACTACTTTCAAACTTCGAATTGCTTCTTCTAGTTTTGGAGCCTGACTTGCAGCAGATGGTCTTAATAAAGCTCTTATATCTGAATCAGTAAACATCCAATGAGGATAAGTAACCTTGTTTGTCTGATTCGCCTTAGGATGTTCGCCTACATAATAACTTTTACAAGGTAAATTTTCATATTCTCCAGTTGCATCTAATAATAATAATATTTTTCCTCCATTTTCTTTTACATTATTAATTAGATTTGCCATCGTATAGCTTTTTCCTCCACCAGTAGAGCCTAAAATAGCACAATGGCGAGCAAATAATTTTTCGGGAGTAAGGTGAATTGTAACAGATGAGTCATTAGGAATTTCAGCAATTGGTAGTTGTAATTCATTATTATCACTAGCTAATTTCCCTTCTGCTAAAAGAGAAACTAAATTTGGGTGAGCAGAATAAATTTGAGCACCTAATTTAGGGTATTGTCTAATTCCTTTGTGATTAAATCCTGTTTCTACATCGACACTAACCAATAGTTGCACTAAGCCAATAGGGTTATTATTAGCATAATTTTCATCTAAATTATCAACGCTAAGGCGTTCGCCATTTTCTAACCATACTCGGATCATTCTTCCTAAAATAGATGTCTGCCCACAATCAATAAAAATAAACTCATTAACTTCTCCAATAGGAATACGGTTTCCTAATAACCATACTTGTTCTCCTGTTCCAGCTTTAGTTAAGTTTATTTTTGCTTCAGTTGCGGATATTTCAATTAAACTTCCTATGCGTCTTTTTAGATCATATGGTGAAAACCATTCATTACTCATTTATTTTCTCCCGTATTAATTTGTTGGAAGAACTGAAGAATTTGTTCTTCTGGTGTAGGTTTATTTCTTTCTGGTAATTGTTCTACAAATGTAGCAAAATCAGAGTCTATTAATGTGATTCTTGAATCGCCAGCCTCAACTGCTTTTTTCAGTAATTCTCGAATATCTTTGTTAAAAGAACCTGTTTCATCAAAAAGTGAACGAGTTCCAACCATCAATAATAATTCTGGATTGGTACGTAATGCCATTGTAATTGCATTATTGATATGTTTATCATTAAAACCAAATCCAAGGCATAAAATTGCTGTTTTAGGTTTTTGGACTGCTTCTAAAAAGCTGGACATCATATCTAGGTAGGGAGATTCATAAGAGGTTTGATATTTAGAACTACTTGGATAGATAATGACAGGTTCTCCATCTTGGGAATCCGAAATTCTTTTTTGAATACCTTGCTCTGTTCTCAACCAATCTACAGAACCATGGATTTTATAAAGATGGAAGACATTGGGAAGATAAGAATTTGCTTTATCTGAAGCTTGAGTTTTATGCACAATATCATAATGAAACCATGCGGGGTTAAAGCGATATGGTCTACCGTATTCAAAACCATCGATTACAATCATTCCAGTGTTAGATGCGGCAGTTTCAAATGCTAAATCATAGTTAGTAGTGAATAGTTTTAAACGCTTTTGTTTAGCTTGCCTTTTTCCTAAGACCCTTAGTAGTTTGTTATGATGTTCCCAGTTTTTGGGATCTGAGATTTTTCCTGTGAAGTTAGTTTGTTTTAGAATGTCTAACTTCGCGTCTTTAATAAATTTTTTTAGTTGCTGTAATCGACGAGTAGATAAATTTTGTAAAGACAAGAACGTATCACAACGTGACAGCAAAAGCTCAATATTTTTTGAAATGTGTTTCTGTCCTTTTTCATCAGTCCATGTTTCGGCAAACTCATTGTAATTTGTATATTCCTTAATATCATTAAAAACTTTAGAATTGTTATTTTCGCAATGATCCCAAAGATCAGTCATACTTGGAGCGTAGTGTTCTTTTGAAGTATTGAATGTCAAAGAAGTGCCTGAACCAGCTAAAACAATAATATTTTCAGCGTCTAAAATTTTATTAAGTGATTTTTCAAGTAAGCCTTTATATGTTTTGGAATTTTCTATAATACTCAAATCTACAGGATTATTATTTGAAACATCTGTAGAAAAAAATTTGATTGGTATAGATTTTTCGCTCTCTTTTTGCTCTGCTTGCATATGGTTTCTCCTTATTTTTATTAATACAATGTTTATTATTACTCCAAATGGTCTCTCGCTCCAAAAATTTTAGCCTCAATTTTTATCATAGTTGATTTCATTGTTGTAGCTTGTCTTCCATGAATATCATAGACGAAATCGCAAACCTCACTATTCCTCATCAACCGCACAAATCGATATATTCCACTTGCTCGCAATTTCTCGAATACGTTCATATTCTTCAAAAGAGAAAATCATAAACAA